>JACQVU010000362.1 GCA_016209585.1 Planctomycetota bacterium | reverse complement strand
GAGGCGCATGGCGATGTCGCCGCGGAGACCGGCGGCGGCGAGTTCGTCTATCTGTCCCGGAGAACCGATGTTCGGCAGCACGCCGGTTTCACGAATAACGGCGAGGGCGTTGTCGCGGAAGACGTCGGCCGAGAGCATCACCACCGGCGGCGCGCTTCCACCGGGAAAGCCGGCGCGCATGGCGCGCAGCACTTCGTTTCCCGACACGGCGTCGATCCAGAACCCGCGGGCGCGCACTTCGTCGAGCACGCGCTTCGTGGAGCACGCCTTCATGGCGTACCGCGCTGACAGGCCGGGCGCGGCGACGAGCGTCGCCACGAGGTCGAAGCGGGCGCGCAGCGTCGTCGCGCTCCACAGATAGAAGGGCGTCCCGACCTGGGCGGCCAGGGAGACGAGCGCCTGCGGAGAGAGAAGGCTATCCACCGGACGACGCGTGACGCGGGTTGGCGTTCACTCGGAGTGTTCGAGCCCCAGGATGGTCTCAAGGTACGTGAGCACCACCTGCTCCTCGATGGTGGCGCCGAGCACGGTATTCAACGTGTGCAAGTCCGTCGCCATGACGCCGCTGATGACCGTTTCCGTCCGAAAGTAGATGGGAAGGGATTGGACGGCTTCGCGCTCGCCGCCATACAGGGCGGCGTGTTCTCCCTTGGGCGGCGCGACTCGGGCCGGAGGAGGGGGCGCGGGGGAACTCCTCATGCGAGCGCCAGGCGATGAGCCGCGGCCTGATAGAACTCGGGAATGATCTCAGCCGCGACATAGCCGCGCTTTAGATGGTGGCAAACGACCGCGCCCGGGCACAGCCCGCCGAATGGCTCCCACACCACGTCGCCGGGATCGGTGCACGCGCGCACGGTCATGTCGATGAACACCAGCGGCTTCTGGCTGCCGTGAAGGCTGCGGAACTTGTAACGCATGGCGCGTCGTTCGCCCTTGACGCGCTCGCCACCCGCCACTTGCGGCTCCCGCCAGACGTTCGTCACTCCCACCTTGCAATCGAACTTCGCGCGCATCCTCTCCCACTCGCGCGACGTGATCGGCCGCTCACCATCGACGCTGAAGTAGGGGCGCCCGGCGGGGCGACCGCGTTCGTTGGCGTGGTCCGCCATTCTGGTGAAGGCCTCGGGCGGTGGATAATACCAGAGATGGTCCGCGGACAAGTACTTGCGAGTCGCCGCGTTCTGCACGCCGCAGGCCTCGTTCGCCGCGTGAAACGGCAGCCCGCTCCGCCTCCACTCATGGCGAAGCCACTCCTGCATGGTCGCCACGCGGCCGTCCACGCGGAACTCCGCGCGACGAACATAGTGCGCGCAAACCTCGGTCACCACGGGAAACTTCCGAAGGGTCTGCGTGTTCGCGTTTCCCGCGACGTGACTCATGCCCTTGTCCCACACATTGCAGCATCGATACTCCCACCCGAGTGACGCCAGCACCGGGTGCACGTTGGCCCAGCCCACCTCGGTGTTCCAGAACCAGAGCGTGGTCACCGGAGACGCTCGAACGGACCACATCTGGACATGCGGCCGGTACCACTCCGCCAGGTTCCGCGCCGTGCGCTCGTCGCCCGGAAACCCGCTCACCCCGTATGGCCCGTCTGAAATGATGCACGTCGGAACGGGCCAAGCAGCATACAGGTGCTCCGCCCGGCTGAAATGTATCGCCACTTCGCCGCGCTTGAACACCTCCCCCACAGTCGCGATGGGTGAGGCGCGAACGCGCGAATCCAGGAACAACGGATGTGGCGTTGGAGCGGTCGCCGAACGCACGACCGGAAGTCGCTTCTCGCGAACGGACGATGCCTTCACACTCACCCCAGCCCCTTCTGCTTCAGCAACTGCTCCTTCATCTCGCGCTTGAGAAGTTTGCCCGTCGGCCCCTTGGGCAGTTCCTTGAGGATATGGACCTCGCGCGGGTACTTGTAGGCCGCCAGTTTCGACTTGCAGTACGAAATGATGGCCTCGGACGTGAGCGTGGCCCCGGCTTCCAGCGCCACGAACGCCGCGATCTCTTCCCCGTGCTGCTCGTGCGGCCACCCGATCACCGCCGCCTCCCGCACCCCCTTCAGAGCATAGAGCGATTCCTCCACCTCGCGCGGGTAGACGTTGAACCCGCCGCGGATGATCATCTCCTTCTTGCGGTCCACGATGAAGAAGTAGCCCTCCTCGTCCTGAAAACCGATGTCGCCCGTGCGGAACCAGCCCTCTTGCAGCACCTCCCTGGTGGCGTCCGGCCGGTTGAAATACCCCTTCATGATCGCATGGCCGCGGATGACGATCTCCCCCCGCTGGCCGCGGGGAAGTTCCCGCCACTCCTCCCCGTAGATCTTCATGTCGATCCCCCACACCGGCAGGCCGATGGAGGCGATCTTGCGCGGCATGTCGGGGCGGTTGAAGCAGACCACCGGCGACGTCTCCGAAAGGCCGTACCCTTCCAGCATCACGACGCCGAACTTCTTCTCGAAGTTCCGAAGCACCTCCGCCGGCAGCGCCGCGCCGCCCGAGACCGCGTAGCGCAGCGACTTCAGCCGCGCGGCCGTTTCCTCGCCCGGCTGCTGCAGGAGGTGGAAGAACATCGTGGGCACGCCGTGGAAGATGGAGACCTTGTGCTTCGCGATGGTCTCCGCGGCGCTCTTCGGCTCGAAGCGGGTCACGAAGACCACCTTGCCGCCCACGTAGAACGTGGTGTTCTGCACGCAGGTCTGGCCGAACGAATGGAACAGGGGCAGCACGGCCAGCGTGGTCTCGCCGTCGCGGTAGTCGATGAGCCGGGCGGTGGCCACGACGTTCCAGAACAGGTTGTCGTGGGTCAACTCGGCCCCCTTCGGCTTCCCCGTGGTCCCCGAGGTGTAGAGGATGACGGCGGTCTGCCCGGGGTCGGGCGACGCCACGCCGTCCTGGGGCGCGGCCTCGTCGATGAGCCGCGCAAAACTGGCGCCCGCGCCGCCGGCCGTCTCCGCGTTGGCGTTGGGGCCTTTGTGGATGACGACCAGGCGCGGGCAGGTCTCGCGCACCCGGAGCCAGGCCTTCTCAGCCTCGTCGAGGTAGTCGGCCCACGCGATGAACGCCACGGCCTTGGAGTCGCTCAGGTGGTAGTGGATCTCGTCCTGCTTGAGCAGCACGTTGAGCGGCACCACCGCGGCGCCCATCGCCAGGATGCCGAAATAGGCCACGGCGAAATCGGGGACGTTGGGGCACATCAGCGCCACCCTCTCCCCGGGCTTGACCCCCAGCCTGGCCAGCGCCGAAGCGAACCGGCGCGCGCGCTCGTCCAGTTCGCGGTAGGTGAGAGTCACGCGGGTCTCGTCGCAGACAATGGCCGTGCGGTCGGGCCACCGCCTGGCGCCGTCGTGTGGAATGAGGGCGAGGTTGATACCCATTGTCGAGCAGTTGCCAGTTGCCAGTTGTCAGTTGCCAGTTGTCAGCGCCTTCTCGATGAACGTCTTGAGGATGGCCCGGTTTTCGCCGCCGTGGTAGCCGACATGCCGTGCCACTTCCTTGCCGCCGCGCAGGGCGACGATGCAGGGGATTCCCTTCACGTTGAACTTGGCCGGCGTTTTCTTGTGGTCGTCGATGTTCATCCGACCGAAAACCGCCCGGCCGTCGAACTCGCCGGCCAGCGCCTCGTAGTCCGGCGAGAGTTTCTTGCACGGCCCGCACCAGGGCGCCCAGAAGTCGACGAACAGCGTGAGGTCGCCGGTGGCGTAATCCTCGAAGTTCGCGTCGGTCAGCGCCAGCGAGTGGCGCGGCCCCTCAGCCTCCAGCGTCTCGCCGCCCGCGCCTGGGAGTTGGAAGATGTCGCGCAGCCTCGCGCCGAGGCCGGGAAGCAGCCCCTCTTCCGTGCCCGGTTTCGCGGCTGGCGGCGCGGGCGGGGCCGCAGGCGCGGGCGGCGGGGCCTCCGCGATGGTCGTGTGGATCTTCTCCTTGATCACCATCTCGGAGAGCAGCTTCATCTGCTCGGCCAACTTGTCGTTCTCTTCCTCAATGAGGTCCGCGAGTTTGGAGGGGTCGAGCGTGCCCCCGCGCATCCCTTTCGCCACGCGGCTGGCGACGGCGAAGGGCAGGACCGTTTCCCGAAGCGAATCGGCCTCGTACCGCACTTCCAGGTCCATGTCGGAAGCGTACGACCGGATCAACCCGTCCTCTCCGGCGGTGATCTTCCCGTTCGCGCCCAGCGCGCGGATGTCGTACATATTGCTCATGACCCCGGCCACCGCGACGCGCGTGGTGAAGCCGAGGTCGTACATGGCCGCGCCGCTCTCTTCGTCGCGCGTCACGCTGTTCAACGTGTATTTGGTGCGCGCCGTCGCGCCCTGTAAAAAGGAGCCGGACGTCACCTGCCACGTGCCCCCCTCGCGCGGCGAGCGCCACAACGGCAGCGGCGCGACGTAGGCGACATTCAGCGATTGGTCCGTCCCGGCCGAGCCACCGTTGGACATCGAGGAGATCAACCCCCGCAGCGCCAGCGCGCGCACCACCGCCTGCGGGTCCCGCTTGCCCTTGAGCGCGCCCGTGAAAGAGTCCAGCGACGCGCCGGTGTAAAGCACCGCCCCCTTGGAGGTGACGTAGGCCGTGGTCGTGTAGCCGTTGAGCGCTTCGGCCAGCAGCCCGGCCATCTCTTTCACCGACTGGTCCGGCGTCGGGCCGCCCGGCGGCGGGGCCGCCTTCTCGTCGGGCTGCGCCGCGCTTTCCTCGTTCGGCTCCCCCTCTTCCGCGCCCTCGCCGGCGGCGCGATCTTCCGGCGTTTTTTTCGGCGCGGGAGTCGTCGCCTTGGAGTTCGCGGGGTCCAGCGTGTCGAGCACAATCACCATGTCGCCCTGCTCGCCCACCTGCTGTTTCACAGACATGCGCAGGCCGTGAATGGTGGTCTTGATCTCCGCGTTGCCGAGGAAGTCCACGCGAGCCACCGTGGCCGTCGTGAAGACCTCCATCCGCATCCGCTGCACCGTCCGCGGCTGATCGTTCACCGCGGGCACGGTGACCTCCATGTCCGCCGTCTGGCGGTAGGAGCGCGAGGCGCCCTCGCGGAACTTCCAGCCGGAGAGGCGCTCTTCGGCCCGCAGGGCTGGGAGGGCCAGCACCAAGCCGACGAACAGCGCGACGAGGGAGACGAGAATCCGGGTACGCATGATGGAGCCTCGACAGGGGGTCCGACGCCCGCGCGACCTTCGCGCAGTGGACGATGGTGAGCCAAACGCAATCGTGGACGGCGTGATGATCGCCCGGCGGAGCGCGCGGGGCAAGCGGAATGTGGATGGACGAACCGGCGGACCGCGCGCTTGATGGGCGCATGGCCGCGCTTGGGATCCGTCGCCAGCCCGCCGCTCGTAGTGCGCCCGTCAGGGTGTCGGGAGAAGACCGCCTCACGGCGGAACTTCGAACCGGCCGCGCGCTGACGCTCGCGGCTCTTGGTCACCTGCCCCGCGAGGTCGCCCGTTGATGGCTATCAGCGCTTCGCGCCGACCAGAGGGGGCAAGCCCCCTCTGGACTCCCCCAGGATCAGTAATCAGAACATCAGAAGATCAGAAACCAGAACTAGCGCCCCTCGAGGGGAACCGCGGACAGCGCGACGCGGAACCCGCAGTAGATGTCCCGAATGACAGGGCGGCCGCCGTCGCGGTCCGCGGAGCGCGCGAGCCTGCCGTAGTGGCCCCACGACCCGCCCCGCAACACCCGGCTCGCGCCTTTATCAGATATCAACGCCGATCCGTCCGTGGGCGCGCCGTTGTACGAATCGTGCCACCAGTCCTCGCACCACTCCCAGACGTTGCCATGCATGTCGCAGAGCCCCCAGCCGTTGGGCTTCTTCTGACCGACCGGGTGCGTCGTGCGTCCTGAATTGGCGTCGTACCAGGCGTGCTCGCCCAGCGCGGATTCGTCGTCGCCGCACGAGTACCGCGTGGTCGTGCCCGCGCGGCAGGTGTACTCCCACTCCGCCTCGCTCGGCAACCGCAGACCGGTCTTCTCGCGGAACGCCTTGCAATCGTCCCAGGAGACCATCTCCACCGGCGCGTCGAGACCCGCGTTCTTGAAATAGGACGGATTGCTCCCCATCACCGCCTGCCACTGGCGTTGCGTCACCTCGTACTTGCCCATCAGGAAGGCTGCCACGTTCACCCGGTGTTGGGAACCTTCGTCGGAGAAGCGGTCCGGTTCGTCCTCCGGGCTGCCCATCATGAACGCGCCGGCGGGAACGAGCACGAGGCTCAACGTGACATCGCCGCCAAGGTCCTTGTCGTACTCGTACAACCCTTGGGCACTCTTGCCGGCGGCGACTAGGCCGGCGAGGTCCGGGCCGAACCTCTCCCGGCGTTCGGCCTCCTGGCGCTCAGCCTCTCGGCGCATCTTTTCGATCAACTCCGCGCTGGGCACGGGCGCCGGCTCGCGGCTGCGGGACACGGCGCCGGCTCGGTTGCTCTCCACCTCGGTTTCCCGGAGCGATTGCGACGCGAACCAAAGCCCGACCAGCCCGCCAGCCACGGCCAGCGCGGCGACGCCGAGGGGAACGGAACGCACGCGCATGGGGCGACAGGGAGACAAGGAGACGGGGAGATGGGGAAAGGCCGAAGTGCGAAGGCCGAAGGCGGAAGTCGGCGAAACGCAGTTTCTCGTTTCAGCCTTCAGCCTTCTGCCTTTAGCCTTTCCTTCCGCCCTCCGTCCCCACACGGGTGGAACGCCCTTACGGGCGCACGACGAGCAGGCTACTATCAATACGTTACGCGTTCAAGGGCGCATGAACAGGAGCCGTTCGCGTCCGCGACCGGTTTTGGTCTTGGAAAGACGCTTCGCGCCCCGCTGGTAGTTCCGCCGTGAGGCGGTCTGAAAGGCGACGCCCTGTCGGGCGCACGACCAACCAGAATCCGTCGCCCAAAAATGGCTCCGGGGAGGTGTGAAAACCTCCCCGGAGTTGCCCGATTGACCTTGAAGCCCGGTCGACTCACGTCAGCGGGCCACCCAATCCATCTCTATCATCCACCGGCG
>JACQVU010000364.1 GCA_016209585.1 Planctomycetota bacterium | reverse complement strand
GACCAGATCACCCAACTGCCGGCCGCGGCCTACTACAACGCGACCAACGGCGACCTGATGTTCGCCCAGATGACCGAAGACGGGAAATATGACGTTGAGATCGTGGACGACGGCGCGCCCGTCACCCCGGCGAAACGGGCCGACAAGGGCGAGCGCCGCGCCCGCCTCACCCGGAACAAGGCGGTCAGCACCGAGGAGATGATGAACAACAAGCGCCAGGACGCCGGCCGCTGGTGCTCGCTGGCCTTCTTCCCCTACCGCTGGTGGCAGGGGCGCGAGGCCGAGGGATGGGAGACCGAACGTGAGGATTTCATCGTCTGGCTGCCGGCCGTCGCCTACGCCGTCGTCGTTCAGGAGACGGACGACAATGGCGACCCGCTCAAGGACGAGGCCGGCAAACCGGTTCGCCATAAGGAACTGCGCCTGGCGCGGCGCGAGTTCGACACCAAGGAGATGAAGGTCACCAGCGGCTGGTACATCACGGTGGTTGACGACGGCAAGCACGGCAAGGACTGCAAGGACGGCAAGCACGGCAAGGACTGTCGCAACTTCGGCGACCCGGCCGGCTCCGACTGGGTGGGCGACTACGCCTCGCTGGCCTTCAATCCGGTGGAAGACACGGAGCGCGACAACGCGGAGTCGGTGCAGAAGTCCACGCGGGGCGAATCCTGGTGGATCTCCTACTACGACGAGACCAACAAGGTGCTGCGCGTCGCCCACCAGACCAAGCGCCACGAGGATGCCGCCAAGGCGGCCGATGACCCCTTCCGCAAGGTCCCCAACGGCATGGGGCCGGGCGAGGAATGGACGGTGGAAGTGGCCGACGACGGCCTCGGCGAACTGGCCGACCTCGCGGGCACCAAGGTGCCCAAGGTCTCCGTCGGCACCCACTGCTCCATCGCCTTCGTCAGGTGGGAGTGGCAGGAGGAGAAGGAAGGCGGGGAGAAGAAGGTGCATCCCGAATGGACGCCGGCCGTGGCCTACCACCGCGCCGGCGACGGCGACGGCGCGCTCTTCTACGTCGCGCGTTACGACGACGTGACGCTCGACGTCAGGCGCCTCTCGCAAGGCTCCGCCCCCTACGCTCTCTGGGCCGTGATCCGCGGCCCCCAACAGGCGGACTACTTCAGGGACCGGCTCGAGAAGCCCAAGGAGCCGAAGACGTTCCTGTTCAAACCGGGCTGGTCGGCGTTCTTCCAGCGCGCCCTCGATCTTGACGAGAAGGGCAGTTGGACGACCTTCGGCAGCCCCACGCGCCCCGTGGAGGCGGAGGAGTTAAAGAAGTTGGGGGATATGCTGGCCTCGCCCTGGGTGCGGGTGGACGACTCCGACCGTGACCGCGGCCAGGGGTACGCCACCGTGCTGCGCTGCGGCAAAGACATGCGGCCCGCCATCGCCTACCAGGTGCACGCCAAACAGATGGGGGTGCGCGTGAAGTACGCCGTGGCCCCCGACGTGCACGGCCTCCGCTGGACCTCGGCCTATGTTGACGAAGAGGGGCGCTCGCAGGGCGCGGCCGTCTCCATGCAGTACCTTGACGACGTGCCGTGCCTCGCCTACCACGACGAGAACGAGCCGAAGTCCATGCGCTTCGCCGTGCACTTCAAGGGCACGAAAGAGTGGCGCGCCCGCGAGTCCAACCCCGGCCCGCTCGACTTCCGGCAGGTCGTCAAGAGCCACGTGAAAACCCGGAATGAGAACGGCCCGGGCGAGTTCTGCGCCCTCGCCAGCGCGTTCCGCGCCGGCAAGATGACCCCCGTCATCTTCTACACCGATCCGCCGGCCGGCTCGGCGACCGACATGGACTCGGTCGACAAGAACTCCGACCTCTACGCCGTCGAGGCCGCCGACTGGCGCGGCGCGGACAAGAAAGACCCGACCTCCTGGCGTCCCGAAACGCTGGTCGACAACGGCGGCACCGCCGACGTGGGCCGGTACAACCAGATGGTCTGGCACAAGGGCGTGCTGCATGCCGTCTACTACGACGCCACCTTCGGCGACCTGATGTACGCCCAGTATCGCGACAACAAGTGGCTGACGGCGCCCGACCCGAAGACTCCTTACCTCGGCGTGGTGGACTCCGGCGCGCGCGACCTCAAAGACAAAGACCAGAACCACGCCGGCGGCGAGGAGCGCATCACCAACCTCCGCGACGTCGGTCGTTACGCCTCGCTGGCCGTGAAGACCGACGGCACGCCCATCGTGGCCTACTACGACGCCTCCAACGACGACCTGCGCATCGCCACCGTCGAGCAGCCCAAGGGCGGCGCGGCGGTGTGGAAGCAGTCCATCGTGGCCGAGGACGGCGGGCGCTACTGCTCGCTGGCGCTCGACAGCAGCGACGGCGGCGAGGAGATGCCGGCCGTGGCCTACGTCAACAACGCCCAGCGCCTGGTCTACACCCGGTGGGACGGCAAGGAGTGGCGCCGGATCGACGTGGCTGGCCCGCTGGCGCTTCGGCCGTTGAAGTCGGGCAAAGACGCGGCGCAGTGGCCCTACGGCGTGGTGGAGGGCGACGCCGGCGCCGTGCGGCTCGCCTTCTACGGCAACCTCGCGGCCAAGCGGCCGCGCAAGGCGCGCATCGTCTTCCAGGACGGAAACGCCCTGAAATACGTGGCCAGCGACGGCAACTCCTTCGGCAAGGAGGAAGAGGCGCAACGCCTCGCCGGCCGCGCGAACTTCCTCTTCGCGAACGTCACGGTCGATGAGCAGGATTGGACGGCCGTGGTCGCCGGCGACGATTCGGGCGCCATCTGGTTCGCCGAGCGCTCGCCATCCGGCAAGTGGACGGCCAAGCAACTGGGCGTGGTGAAAGACGCCCAGATGCCGGCGGCCGCCTGGTCCAGTTCGCAGCACTCGCGGGCGGGAACGACCATCGTGCACGTGGCCTTCTACAACTCCCGCTACGGCTCGTTGTACTGGATGCGCGAACTCTGGGACCGCGGCCTGGCCAACGTGGGCGCCAACCCCCGCTGGGAGCCGAGCCTGATGGACCCCGGCAGCCAGGACACCCGCCTGGGCCTTTACCCGGCGGTGGCGGTGGACGATCAAGACAACCCCCGCATCATCTACTACGACTACACCCACCGGAACCTCAAGTACGTGAAGCCGCGCTGAGTGAGTGGGTCCGGTCCGCCGGTCGGTGCGACAAACCGTGATCAACCGCGCGGGGAGGCTTCGCGAGCCTCCCCGCGCTCTTTTTTTGGCGCGCGCCGTGCTCCTTCATCGCCCGTCGCTTCTCCCGCTGCGGTTCACCCGTGACCCGGCCCGTTCCGCGACGACCTGTCAGGGAATCGCTATGCGCGGCCCGCCAACGAAGATCAGTATGAAGGGGAAGGCCACCCACCATAACGGTTCCGCGGCGAGCGCCACGGGCGTCAGCGCGATCCTGCTGGCGATGTTGACGAGGGTCGCCACGTCGTGCCCGGGCGTTTCGTACCCTTCCTGGTGCACGCCGCCCAGGACGTTGGGAAGTTCTCGCGTCTCGCCCGTGACGGGATGGTGCAGAACCAGGTCCTGGTCGCGTTTCCAGATTCGATACCACCAGCCATCGACCTCGCCTGCGGGCAACCCGTGGTCCTCTTGAAAAAGCCTCGGAGGATAGGGTGGAAAGAGGCGCGGAAGCGCCTCGATGCGCTGGCTTGCGAGCGAGATCCGCAGCGCGGGGAAGTGGTTCTCCACGTCCCACCGTGTCCGCCAGACGATCACCAGCCACGGGAGCCAGTGAACGTCAAGCGTGCCGACGCAGTCGGAGGGAACAGCACGGAACGGGCATTCGATGTCCGCGATGAGCGCAACCTGCGCGGGGTGTTCCACCGTTTGTTCGTATACGGTCAATCGGGCTGGAACGTCGGGAAGATCTATCGGGGGGGCGCCTTCTTTCCGGGCCTCGGCGTTCGCTTCCCGCCAAGCAGCCTCGTCCCAATCATCGGGAAAGCAGGGATCGATCACCACCGTCAGTTTCCTCCCGGTGAGTCGATCGAACCACGTGGCCGCGACAAAGGGGTCCGGCAGGATGTCGCCCTGTTCACGCGGCAAAGCCCTGCTCGCCACGCGCCTGTACTCATCCGAATACGCCGGATCCCGCCGCACGGGCTTGACGGGGTCATCTTCCGGATCGGCGCTCACCAGGTCGCGCACGCGGTAAACGTCAATCGACCGTTTCTCTTGCGAGTCGATCCCCATCTCCTCGTCCGTGGCCCACAGGATCTTTCCCTTGGGAAGATGAATCATCTCCACCTCGCCCGACTGGATGTTCTTGCGGAGAAACGGACCGGCCGACTTCACGTCGAATTCGCTGTAGGCAAAGTAGACCCAGTGTTCTGAAATCGCCACCGGCGCGCGAGATCGCGGGGAGTGCGTGACGTTTTCCAGCGGCCACTGGTCGATCTCCTCCATACCCCAGAGCATGGCCGCCAAGCACCCCGACGACGCCCCCGCCACCCAACAGAGCAGCGCCCCGATTGCCGTGAGACGCGCGGTGACAGACGGGAGGCCACGGAGTACCCGTGGCAACTTCACGCCCCAAGGACGACCACTGCCAGGCGGGCAAATGCCACCGGCCAGACCGCCACTGCCGGGTTTCGCTCGCGCGGTTGCGCCCATGTCAATGTCCGGTCCCGGCGATCGGCAAGGGCGCCCCGAAGAGCAGCACGACGGCAGCAACGCCCCACCACAACGGCTCCAGCGCGACAGCGACAGGCGTCAGCGCCACTTTGCTGAGAATATTCACCCCGGTCGCCACGGCGTACCCCGGCGTTTCGTACGATTCATCATGCACGCCGGCCAGCCCGTTCGCAAGCGTGCGCTCCTCGCCCGTGATGGGATGGCGCAGCACCAGGTCCTGGTCCCGCTCGGAAAACCAGTACCACCACCCGTCAACGTCGCCGGGCGGCAAGAAGTAATCTTCTTCCGGAGAGACGGTGCGATGGGGCGCGAAACTCGTCGGCAGCGGCTCGACTCGGCTGGTCTCGAGTGAGATTCGCAGCCCAGGGAGGTCGAAATCCCCCCGCCACACCATCACCAGCCAGGGCGCCCAGTGGGCCGAGAGCGTTCCCAATCTGTCGCCACGGACGTCATCGGATCGAAATGGGCACTCGATCTTCGACGCGAGCGCGATCGGCTCGGGGTGTTCAGGAGTCTGCTCGGAGACGTCGAGCAACACGGTCTCCTCCGGTGCGGAGTCGAGCAGCACGACGTCCAGTGGCGCGGAGGGATTGGGAGCCGACGACGACGAGAAGTCTTGGCTCGTGGTCTTCGGAGATATCGCTGGCAACTGCGGGCGATAGAGAACCGCGGTGAGTTTGCGCCCCGTCAGTCGATCGAAAGACGTCGCCGTGACCAGCGGGCGTTGAGCCTTTTCTTCCTGTCCGGACGAGCGACCCCACCCGGCGGAGCGCGAAGCCGTCGCCACCGTTTTGTAATCGTCGGGGTACGCGATCTCCCGGCGCGCCGGCTGGGGTGGACGGTCCGGCGACGTCTCGTTCAACACGTCGCTCACGCGGTAGACGTCGATGCTCCGCCTCGCGCCCAAGTCGAAGCCGATCTCCTCGTCCGTCGCCCAGACGATCTTCCCTTCCGGAAGATGCAGCGTCTCGATCTCGCCTGACCCCTGGTTCTTGCGCAGGAAGCCGCCGACGGCGATCCAGGCGTTGTTCCTGTAATGGTAGTAGACCCACCGTTCCGAAACGGCCACCGGCGCGCGGTATCGCGCCGGGAAGGTGGTGTTCTCCACCGGCCACTGATCGATCGGCTCCTCCCAGAGAAAATACGCCAAGCACCCTGTCGACGCGCACAGCACGACACCGAGCAGCATCGCCACCGCCGCGACCCGTGCGGCGACCAGGAAAGGGCCGCAAATCTGGGTGCGTGCGGTCATTCGCCGCTTCCCCCATCAGCCGCCGCCAAGCGCTCCGCGATAAGCCGTTTCGTCTCGGCGGCCTCTTTGGCGACCCAGGCGGGAAAGCCGCGGGACCCGGAGGCGATCCGTTCCACCTCTTCCAGCTCTTCGCGCCCGCCCACGCGCCGCAGCGCCAGCAGCGCCTGGGCCACCTGGTCGTCGGGCGGCGCGAGTGACAGCAGCGTGTCGCCTTCCGCCACGGCCTCGCCCTGGCGGCGGCGGACGGACTGGACGGTTCCCTTCACCGGCGCGCGCACGTCCACGCCATCGCCGCCGTCGTCTGTGCTGGTCGGGAGAATCCGGCAGAGCGCGGCCCCCACGTTCACCGGCTCGCCGCCGGCCAGCATCGGGCCAAGGCGTCCGGCGCGGGGGGCGCGCACTTCGCACGGCCAGAGCATGGCGCGCAGCACGGGGGCGGCCTTCCGGTCGCCGAAGTTGGAGAGCGCCAGCGCGGCCTGGTAGCGCGGGCGAGGTTCGGGGTCGGCGAGCAGGCGCGCGAGCGCCTCGTGGAACGGCTCGCTGCTGGAGTCGCCGCCCATGACCAGCGCGGCCTCGACGCGGATCTCCGCCTCCCGGTGGCTCGCGAGCGCCGCCACCGGCCCGTGGAACTGGCGCGCCGCCGACTCCCGCCGCTCCACGCGATCCACGAGCAGGTTCAGCGCGTGCTGGATGTCGCGCGGTTTCACGTCTGGCTCCGTGAGGCGGCGCATGATCTCATCGTCGGCGAGAGGGCGGCCGAAGTAGGTAAGATACCAGGTGATCAGCGGGACGCCAACCGCCGCCACGGAGGCCAGGAAGAGCAGGAAGCGGGCGCGCGGCGACAGGCGCCGCGCCGCGGCCGCGGTCGCCGCCGCGCCGGCGCGCGATTCGGGGTCGTCCGGGGCGGGGATCGGGTCGGACGCCGGCGCGGGCGCGGGCAATTCCGTGTTCGGCATGGCTGGCACCGGTTGAATAATGAACCGGAACCCTTGGCACGGCAAGTCGGACAACGGCGGGAACGCCGCCTCACGCCCGACGATGCCCCGGCGTTGGCGGCGAGCCCCCCCCGCGGCGAAGGCGCGTCACGACTTCCTCACGAACCGCGCCCCGGCCCAGGCGGCGCGATCCTGCCGCGGGCCGTCGCCGGCGTCGGTCACCTCCAGGATGACCCGCGCCGCGCCGCCCACTTCGACCCGCACGGGCCTGGGCGGATCGCCGGCGCGCATGACCCCGGAATCGAACGCCGGCGCCGCCTTCCCCTCGATGTAAACCCGGAAGATCACCGACCCCAAACGCCCGGCGGCGTCGGTGAGGCCGACGGTGGCCAGAAAGAGGTCCGCGTCGCCCGGCGCGAACGCCAGCCGCGAACGGGCGTGCACGCCCAGCCCGCGCGGGTGTTCCCGGCCGCCGAGACGCAAACGCGCGCCCAGCACGTCGGCGTCGCGCGTCAGCGGAAAGGGGTTGAACCCCGTCCCTTCCAGCGGCGCCAGGCCCGGCCCCTCATCCACCGCCAGCGGCGCCAGGTCGGAGAGGAAGCGGCGGCGATCGCTCTCCACCGACACGCCGAGCACGGTGGCCTCCGGGAGGCGCAGAAGCCCCAGGTCCACATGCCGCAGCGACCAGACTCCGCCCGCCAGCCCCAGCGGCTGGCCGGAGATCGCTCCGCCCCCGGCGAGGGCGAACCGTGCCGAGAGCGCCGGCGGGCGGCGCGGCGGCTGGGGGCCGTTGGGAAACCGCATGAGCCGCAGCGTCCGCGGTCCGCCGGGCCGCAAGGCCAGCGGCGTCTCCGTGCCGTACATATCGACGACCACCCGCTCCGGGTCGACCGACACCAGTTCTCCCGTCACGGTCTCTTCGCCGCCCCCGGCCAGGGCGAAGGTCACCACCGGGTCCGCGCCCGGCGCGGGTTCGCCGCGATCCGCTCCCGCGCCCGGCGCTCCGCCCGGCGCCGATGCGGAGGCTCCCACCGCCGCCTGGAGGCGGGCGAGGCGCGGGAAGGGAATCTCCACCGTCGGCCCGCCTCCCGGCAGCGCCAGCGGCAGGGCGCGGTCGGACGCGGCCGCCACCCGGCCCCGGAGAAGGTCGCCGGTGCGCATCAACACCTCCACCTCGCCAGCCGCCGCGTCGGGCGGGGAGGCGGGCTGCGCCGGGGCCGGCCGCTGGTAGAGGATGGCCGTCACCTCCTCCAGCCGCCAGGAGCACGGCTGGCCGGCGGGATCGATCGGCTGGCCGCGCAGCGTCAGCGGTTCGCCGTCGGCGGAGAGGGAGGCGACCTTCACGGCGTCGCCTTCTTCGACGGTGATCTCCGCCTGGGCGAACGCGGTGCGCGAGCCGAGAGCCGCGCACGCCGAGAGGACGCCCGCGGCGAGGATCAGGCGGAACGCGCCGCGGGGCCGCGGGCGCGACGCGGCGGGATCGGCCGGATCCGTCGGATCGGACGGATCAGACGAATCGGAAGGGAGGATCGCGTGCATCATGATGTTATACCAGGCGGGAGAGACGCCGGAGCGTCCACTCGGCCGCGAGCAGGCCGATGAAGAGGAGGAAGAGGCGCGGGTGGTCCCACAGTTCGCGGTAGGAGACTCGCGCGTCGAGATCCCGCGCGGCGGCGGGGATGTCGAGTTCATGCAGCGTCGCCGGGGTGTAGACGTTACGGAGGTCCGCCGCCGGCGGCGCGCTGGCGCGGGCCACGCCGCGGCGCACGGTGGCCAGGGCGGCAAAGGCGGCGGGGTCGGGAGCGATCTCGCGGAACTCCTCGTTGGGCAGCGTCACCTCGAAGATCACCGGCGCCTGCCGGGAAGCCTCCAGCCCGTCGATCCAGACGGAGTAGCGGCCGGGGTTCTTCGGGCGCACCAGGCCGGAGAAGAACCGTTCGCCCGCGCCCGCGCGGCGAGTAACGGCCGTCGCCTCGGGCGCGCCGGGCCGCTCCAGCCGGAAGCCGACGGTCAGTTCCGACTCCGCCGCGCCCTCCCCGCCGCCCGTGGAGCGCGCCAGGCGCTGGTGTTCGGGCGCGGTGACGCGCGCGTAGACCTTCACCGCGTCGCCCAGCGGGATGGCGCGGCCGTCGAGCCGCAGTTCGTAGCCCTGCTGGCGGCCCGCGAACCGCTCCGTGGAGACGAAGCGGATGGCGTTCTGCCAGTAGCGGTAGAAGTACTTGTCGCCGTGAAGCCGGCGCCAGCGCCAGGTTTCGTCGGTGGCATGGAAGAGCACCGCCCCGCGGCCGTAGGCCGCCCACCCGATGACGCCGCGGGCGGAGCGCCCCGCCCCGCCTTCCGCGCCCGCGCCGGCCGGAGATTCGGACGGCGCTCCCGGCTCCGCGGCCAGCACCGTCGCGCCCGGTTTCCACTCCCGCGCCCGCTTCAGCCAGTAATAGCCGCCCAGGCGCTCGCGGTGGTCGGCGGTGCGTTCCTTGAACAAGTCGGCCGGGTCGGCCTGCTGGTCGGAAATCTGGAGCAGCGGCGACTGCCGCCCGGCCGGGGTCACGCGGTAACGCTTCTCGCGGTCCGGCGTGGGCGCCTCGCGCAGGTCGAGACGGTAGGAGACGGGCAGCATGGCCTGGAACTCGCGATTCACGTAGGCGTCGGGCATGAACTGCCGGCCGGCGATGAGCACCAGCCCGCCGCCGTCCTCGCTCACCCATTTCTCGAGGGCCGCGTAGTCGTCGTCGGTGAAGGTCGATGGCGGCAGGTCGCCCCAGATCACCACGTCGAAGCGGTTCCATTCCTCCCGGGTCCGAGGCAGCGCCGTCAACCGCTGCACCTCGCCCTCCACCAGGCTCACCGGCTGCGGCCAGCCCGGCTCGGCCGAGATGAGGAAACCGTTGAAGTGGATGGAGGGGTCCCGTGTCAGGGCGTTGACCAGGTGACGCCATTCGACACGCGGCCAGCCCTCGACGTACAGCGCGGCGAGTTTGCGGTCGGTGACGGTGAGGGTGAAGCGCTGGGCGTTGTTGTCCACGCGCTTCTCGCCTTCCTGCGGCGCCAGCGCGATCTCGTAGGTGATCTCGCCCACCCGATCCGGCTCCAGGATGATCTGCGCCCTCTGGAAGGCGCCGGGATCGCCCGACAGCGTCATAACGGCGTCCTCGCGCACCTGGTCGCCGGTGGAGAAGCCCTTGATGGGGACCGGTTGCCGGGCGCGGGTGACGGCGAGGCGCGCCTCGCACCCGGCGAACTCCGGCGTCGAGCGGACCAGAAGGTCCAGGATCACCGCGTCCTTCTTCATCACCTGCGTCGTTCCGGTGACCGAGAACATCTCCGTGTCCGCCCGGCGGTCGGGCTGGCCAAGCGCCCGCACGTGCACCGAAGGCTCCGTTCCCGCCTCGCGGCGGAAGCGATCCACCGCGGCGCGGAGGTCGGGTTCACCGGCGGTGTTGCGCCCGTCCGTGGCCACGAGGACGCCGGCCACGTTGCGGCCGCGCAGTTCGCGGCCCAGCGCCGCGAAGGCGTCGCCGATGCGCGTGCGGTAGCCGCGCGGCGCGACCGTGTCCACCCGATCCGGGGCGAGCGGCTCCAGGAGGCGCGGCGCGCGCCCGCCGCTCTCCACCAGGTCGGAGAAACGGTAGACGACCACGTCGTGCCCGGCCGCTTGCAGGCGCGGGATGGCCGCCGGCGAGGGAGACCAGGCGGCCCCGCCGCTGTTTTCCTCGCCGGGAGTGGCCGGGCCGGCGTGGCGGGCGGCCGGCCGCGGCTCCAAAGGGGTCAGCCCGCTGCCACCCAGGAGTTCCGCCGCGAGATCGATGCGGCGCGGGCCGGCGCGGGTCTCGATCAGGTTCAGCACCAGCGACTCAATCTCGCCCGGCGAGAGGGGATCGGGCGCCGGCGCGCCGGAAGCCGCGCCGGAGGAGAGCGGGGCCGCCGGGTCGGAGGCGGAACCGGCGGCGGCGACCTTCATGCCCGGCCCGCCCGCGGAGGGATCCGGGGGCGAGCACTCGCGAAGCAGCGCCTCCCGCTCGGTGTCCAGGCTCGCGGCTTCCCCAGCCGCCGCCCGCCAGCGGGCCTCCGCGGCCTTGGCGGCGTCGGAGGCCGCGCCCCCGTCCTGCAGCGCGGCATCGTACGCGGCAGCGAGGGCGCGGGTGGCCGCGTCCAGCGCGTCGCGCTTCGTTTTCAGGGCTTCCCAGCGGGCGAGGTCCGGCCCGCCACCGGGGAGCGAGCGCAGGCGGGCGGAGAGGCGGGCGTCACGGGCGGTGGCCAAGGCGCCGGCCGCGCGGACGTAGTCGCGGTCGTCGGTGTATTGCAGGTCGTCACGGTGCGACATCGAGAGCGAGTCGTCGATGAGCACCACCACGCTGGAGCGCTCGCTGCGCTTCTCCTCGTGGCGCAACGCCGGGCCGGCGAGAACCACCGCCAGGACCGCGACCGCGGCGAGACGGAGGCCGGCGCCGCCCAGCCGCGCGGCGCGCGGCGCGGAGCGCGCGCCGCGCCCGTAGGCCCACGCCACCAGGGCCAGCGCCGCCGGAACGGCGACCACCAGCAGCGCCCAAGTGGGCGGGGCATGAGTGAACTCCACCGGCGCGGGGCTGCTCTCACCGAGAAACCTCTTGAGCAGGTCGCCAATCCCCGCCCACGGGTCCTGGTTCCCGCCCGCCCCCGACGCGGCCACCACGGCTGGAAGGATCATGCCGCCCTCCGGCTCGCGCGGGCGCCGGCGAGGAGTTCAACCACGAACAGCCCGGAGAGGAGGAAGAGCGCCGGGCGCCACAGGTCGGTGGCGTTTTTTCGCCCGCCGCCGGAACCGCCGGCCGCGGCGTCGCTCTGGACGGTGAAGCCGGCGCGGGAGCCGAGCGCCGCGGCCAGCGCGTCTTCGCGACGGGCGTCGGACGCGCCGGGCGGCCAGAGCGCGGCGAGGTCGCCTTCCACCGGGTCGGGGTTGACGGCGAAAACCTCCCGCCGGACCTCACCTTCAAGATCGATGGACATTTCGTAGATGCCGGGACGATCCGTGTCGCCGAAGCGGGCGACCAGGCCCAGGATCGGGGGTCGGGGGTCG
>JACQVU010000383.1 GCA_016209585.1 Planctomycetota bacterium | reverse complement strand
GTGTTGGGTACCTCGAATCGCTCCAGGCGACGGAAGCGCACCCGCACTTGCGCCACGGCGGGCGCGGCGCCCGCGCCCTCCGGTCCGGCCTGGGCGCCGGCACTGGCGCCGGCGCCAGTGCCGACGCCGCCGCCCTTGTCGGCCGCCGCGCCCCTCGCCGGCGCGCCCTCGCTCGCGGCCCCGGCGCCTCCCGCGGCGGACGCCACCGAAATCCCGCCCCGCCCGTTCTCTTTCGCGCCGGGCAGCCGCACGCCCTCCGCCGGGTCGCCGCCCACCACGCTGATGTTCCCGTCGGGGAGCCGCACGTCGCACCAGCGGACGATCTCCCCCTCCGCCGCGTCGCCCTTGGCGGCCTCAACCTGCTCCAGGGAAACCTCGGCCCGGGCCGCGGTGGACAGGTAATCCTCCCGCAGGTACTGGTTGACGCCCAGCCGCAAGAGGTTGAAGTTACCGCCGCTGAGCACCACGTCCTCCAGGGCGATCTCGCGGCGGTCGGTGATCCAGACCAGTTCCTGGTTGACGCCGTCGCCGAAAGCGATTTTCGGCCGGAGGTCGTAGGTGGTGCGCACCGTCTGGCTGTTGAGGCTCCAGACCGCGAACGCCAGGACGAAGCCCAGCGCCTTGTACCGCTTGTGCGCCGTGAAAACGGCCTTCAGATCGATGATGCGGTGCTCCTCACGGCGGCTGTCGGAAAACGCCTCCCGCAGCAGCGTGAAGAGGCGGTCTTCAGAGATGAAGCGCTCCATCGCGCCGCGCTCGCAGCAGGAGATGGTGCCGCGCTCCTCGGAGACGATGACCGCCACGGCGTCGCGCACCTCGCTGACGCCGGCCCCGGCCTTGTGGCGCATGCCCAGGTGGCGCTCGCGATGCTCCGGCGCCGCTGACACCGGCAACGTGCACCGCGCCGCCACCGCCCGCCGCCCGGAGACGATCAGCGCGCCGTCGTGCAGCGGCGACTTGGGATAGAACACCGACTCGATGAACGGCGCCGTGATGTGCGCGTCCAGGGGCACCCCCGTGCCGACGAAGTCTCCCAGGCCGTCGTTGCGCTGCAGCACGATCAAGGCGCCGACGCGGTGGTCGGCCATTTCCTGGCAGGCCTTGGCGATCTCGTGCAGCACCTGCTGTTGCTGCAACTCGTCCCCCACCCGGAACCGCCCGCCCAGGCGGGCCAGCGCCTCCTTGATCTCCGGCGTGAAGAGCACCACCACCGCCACCACCATCACCATCGGCATGTCCACGTGTTTCAAGATCACCTTGAACACGCCCAGGTCCAGGTACTCGGTGGCCGCCCAGATGAACCCGATGATGAACAGCCCCTTCAACAGGCGCAGGGCGCGCGTCTCCCGCGCCAGCAGGATGAGACGATAGATGATGAACCCGAGGAGCAGGATCTCGACCAGCGTCTTGACGATAAGCGTGGTCGGCACGACACTCTCCCCGTTCGCCCCGCTCGCCGGGGCCGCCAGTTCGTAGTTCCGCCGTCAGGCGGGCCGGCTAGTCTGTTCGCCCCGCTCGCCGAGGTCCTGCCCCGGCGGCGGCAAGGCAACCTCTCCACCGGCCTTTACGTGCGCAGGATCCGCCCCGTCTCCCGGAGGCCGAAACGCGGCTTTCCCATCATACCATTTCCTACGCTGCCGACCGAGACCGGTTTTTGGGGCGTGAGAAACCCCTTGACCCTGCCGCGAAGAAACCATACCCTTCTTCCCATCGCCGATCTGAGATCACCCGCGAGGATCATATGCGCATACCTCTCGCCCATTTCCGGCTTCTTCTCTCTCTCTCTCTCTCTCTCTCTGCGCGTTGACCTTCGCGCCTCGGTCAGCCGGGGCAGCCGAACCGCAAGGCGACCTGTCAGGCACGTGGACTGTGGCGGTCACCACGACGTCGTCCACCTGCCTCGACCCGCAAAGTGACATCGGCACGTTCACGCTGCTCTTCCCGGTGACGCAGGTGAGTAACACGTTTTCCGGGGAATTCCTCGATCCCAGCGGCGTGCTCTTTCGTTTGCAAGGGGCGGTGAGCGGCCGGACGGTGAGCATGTCCATCCAGAACGACGCGACGATCTCGGCGGTGGGAACGCTCGACGGGTCCGGGTCGTTTATCCAGGGCACGTTCGTGGGCGAGAGCACCGATCCGCTGCCTCCGCCGCAAGTGGGGACGTTCGAGTGTTTCACGCGGGGGTATTTCACGACGACGATCTCCCGCGCGGGCGATCCGCTGGAGGTGGACCACATCAACGGCTGCAAGGCCGCGCTGGTGATCCTGCGCAACACGGTCATTGAGCGCCTGCATATTATCCGATTGCACGCCTGCCCCGAGCATTTTGAGGGCGACGCGGAAGTTCTGGAAACCATGAAGCGCATCGGGCTGGAGGAGTTGCGGGAGGCGCGCAAGCAGGCGATCGAGCAGGTGCGCGTATTGTTTACAGGATGCGAGCGGGAGGCGAAACTCATCAACAAAAAGTTCCCGGCCGGCATGGGTGAACTGTGGGAGAGTTTCGTCAGGCTGCGGAACCGCGTGATCCAGGAGATCGAGGACACATACGTGTTCGACCTCGGAACGCTGAAGGCCTGCGCGCCGCCCCCACCGCCTTCGGGGAATCCGGATTGCACGATTCGTCTCACCGCGCTGACGATTCCGAAGCGAGACACCATTGGCGCCGTGACGTTCAACGCGAACGACGGGGGCGCGACGGTGTTGCGCACGCCGGCGCGGCCGGAGCCGACGATGGTCTGCCTCAGCGCGGCGGGCGTGACGTTCACGGCGAAGGTCACTACTCCGGCCAAGCGGTCCAAGGGTGAGTTTCGCTGGATATTCCTCGACGCCGCCAGCAAATGGACCGGTGGAGTGGGGAAGTTCGCGAGCATTTTCACCGTTTCGGGCGCCAATGCGGGCGTGACCCCGACGCGCGACGGAAGCGCGCTGGTGGTCACGGTAGCCGTCCGGGACGGGGACACGTCGTCGGTGTCGCTGGGCGCGACGAGCGCGAAGGCGCTGGCGTGCCTCCAGATCATGGCGATGACAGTAGCGGTCTCCTATGTCGGCGATATCCCCAAGAACGGCGACAGCAAACGGGTGAGTTGCGCGGACGCCAAGCTCTACGCCGCCATGCCCAAGCGTACGCTGCACGTCTGCCTGCGGCCGTTCATCAACCGTGGCGCGGCGACGGACAAGGACCTCTTCGAAGGTGACCAGGCGCCCGCCTCCCGCGGGAGGTTGCAACGGCAGGTGAACGCCATCTTCGAGGACATCTGCACGGTGATTGAAGTGCACGAGGGGAGCGCGGTGGATGGGGACAAGTTGAAGGTTCCGAAGAACAAGAAGAAAACGCTGTTCGATGCGAATGGAAGGCTGTTGGTCGATGATGCGTTCGAGGCGCTGAAGGATGCGAACAAACCCTTCGCGAACGAACCCTGTATCAACGTCTATCTTGTGTCGGGGTTGGTATGTGGGAAAGACGACGTGCGATCTGGATGTTCGCAAGGCAACTTGGCCGACGGGGGCGTGATTGTTCTCACGGCCAACGAGACAGATCCGAAAAGCGGCACGAACGACGCACGGATACTTGCCCACGAGATCGGGCACCTGTTTGATCTGGACCACCTTACTCAGGGCGAAGGCAACAACGGCCTGCTGGCAACAGAGCCGGAACCTGCCGACTCACCGGTCAACTTGTCGGGGACCGTTCGCGGTGTCGTAGATGGCGGAGACCCGGCCAAAGACAAGACCCAAAACCTTATGTTGGCGACGCTGATCGGAGACCCGCAGGACGGTTTCCCGGTGACGTGGCGCGACAAGCAAATCCAGAAGGCTGCGGAGAGTCTGGCGAAGTTCGCCTGCGAAAAAGGGAAGAAGAGGTAGCCGAGACTCCTATCGAGTCGCGAGGCCGAGGACAAGAACCGTCGTCAGCGCATGGGTGAGCGTATGGTGCCTGACCACACGTTCAAGGACGCTCTCGCATCGGAATCACGCCGATCTCGCGCCCGCGTTCTGGTTCTGAGTGCTCTGCTTCTAGCGATCACGGTGATCCTCGTTTCACTGTTGGGCTTCTTCTACCCACGCGGGAACGCCCACGATACGGAGTCGGGCGCGCGACTCCGCACCGATGGTGTCGTGCGTTCCGACGAGGATAGGATGGCTCGGGGAAGCGCGACCGGGACACGTGCTGGCGATCAATCGAGCGAAAGGGGTTCTGCTGCCGCGGAAGCCCCGAAGGTCGACATCACCGCGAAGGACCGGCCGGTCGGGCGATCTAGCGTAAATGTTACTACGGACCCGGCGAAGTCTGTTGACAGTTGGTTGCGGGAGTCCCTGCAAGACAGCGATTTCCTTCGTTGGGACAATACGCGGGTGTCGTACCAGGATCGCGGGCTTGCCTACCAGACGGACGTGCTTCCCTTTGCGGGCAACCGGGAGATTGCTTTCCAGGTGACCCGGGATGTTGGGTTCCGAGTCGCGATGAATTTGGCCGACTCAGACACGGAGTATTCAAAATACCACTACGATTCCTTGCTGCAGTCACTCATCGCCGCCAGCGCCTACGTCACGGACAAGGAACTGCTCGATACGCTGCTGGGGAAACTTGCGTACCGGGACGAAGTGGGCCACCCATACAACCGGTCATATGTGATCGATGTGGTACTAGCGCTGGGCGCCAGCCCCGGGCTTCTCGCGAAGTACGTTCGCGACGACCACGAATGCGGCGATTTCCCGCCTCCAACCTACAGCATCGAATACGGGTTGGAAAAAGCCACGGAAGCCGCCTGGAACCGCGGCGAAAACCTCATTCCAGCGTTCGAGGCGCATACGCTCAGGTGCCGGTTCTGCCGCGAGCACCCGGACAGCCACATGGTGAAGTTGCTGGCGCAGATGCGCGAGTGGCAGGCGACGGAAGATCGCGCGCTCGAAAAAGCCTCGGGGGTTCTCGCGCAAGAGCCGAAGTTCTGGGTGGTTGACGGGCTGACGGCGGCCGGCGACGTCGACGTGCGCGACGTGCTCGACGCCGTGCGCCGCGCGCGGGCGGTACGCCTCGCGTCGGAAGTGCGGAGCGCGCTTCAACGCCTTCGCGCCGACTTCGCAGTTCCTGAGGAACCCGGCGAATTCGACGAAGGCCCGTTCCAGTTTGGCTATTTCCTTCGTGAGCAGGTCCGGGCGGGGAAGTGGAGCGCGCCGGCGTCGCTCGGAACCGCGTACGAGATTCCACCGGACGAGAGCGCCGCCGAACACCGTTATGGCCGCGGCGGGAAGGCGTTCGAGGAAACGGAGGAGTTGGCGTTCGCGACCGAGTGCCTGATCGAGAAGTTCATCTGGACGCTTTTCAAGATCGACGCCCCCATGACCGACTGGGAGCGCAAGTTGTTGTATCACCATCGCCTCATCGGCGATCCGAAAGAGCACCTTCGCGCCGCCGGCTTCCCCCCGCCGGGCGATCCCCCGCCCGCGCCACCTGAGGGCGGAACGACCAGCGGTTCGTAGTGCCGCCGTGAGGCGGCAAGACAGGAGATCGACACAACTTGATTAAGAACCTATTTCAGTAGGTCATTCGGTCGGCGGGCGGCTGCGATGGCCAGGAACATCGTCGCGGCGAAACGTCGTATTGGCTCCGTAATACGGGCGTTTCGCCGCTCCTCGTTCCCGGCCCTCTCGCTCGTCCGCCGCCTACGAAGCACCTGCTGAAATAGGTTCTAAGTCGGGCACGGTATCGGGCCGCTCCTCGCCGGCGTAACCGTTCACCCGCCTGGAAGCCGCGGACGAACGTCCGCAGATGGCGCAGAGACACGCAGATTCCAAAAGGCCGGCTGATCCGGAAACGATGACCTTTCGTTCTCCAGCCTTCACCCGCGACCTTCGATCTTCCTTCAGCCCTCGTCCTCCGGTCTTTTCTGCGTTCATCTGCGTCATCTGCGGATGAGACGCTGGAGGAGGTGAACGGTTACTCGCCGGCGGCCGGTCTACGCCGTCGGCCCGCCGTGCCGACCGGCGCCGGCGGCGAAGTTCAGCGCGCCGCGCGCGGCCTCGCCCGAAGCGATGGCCCCCAGCCCCAGCGCGTACTCCCGCGCCAGCGCCTGGTCCAGCGGCAGGCCGGTGGACTCGATGGCCCCCATCCGGTCGGCCCGCATGCAGGCCGGCGGAAAGGCCGCGATCTCTTCGGCCAGCCGTTCGGCGGAGTCGCGCGCCGCGCCGGGCGGGACGACGCGGTTGACCAGGCCCATCTCCCGCGCCTCGGCCGCGCTCACGGCGCGGCCGGTGAGGATGAGGTCCAGCGCGCGGGAGAGGCCGATGAGCCGCGGCAGCCGCGCCGTGCCGCCGTCGATGAGGGGCACGCCGAACCGGCGGCAGAAGACGCCGAAAACCGCGCTTTCTTCGGCCACGCGCAGGTCGCACCACAAGGCCAGTTCCAAACCCCCCGCCACGCAGTACCCCGCGACCGCGGCGATCACCGGCTTGTTCAGGACGAGCCGCGTGGGACCCATCGGGCCGTCGCCCTCGCCGGGCGGCGACAGCGCGTTGCCCCGGCCGGCCGTGAAGGCCTTGAGGTCGGCGCCCGCGCAGAAGTGGCCGCCCTCGCCGAACAGCACGGCCACGCCGGCGTTCGCGTCGGCCTCGAAGGCCCGGAAGGCCGCGGCCAGCGCCGCGGCGGTCTCGCCGTCCACGGCGTTGCGCGCCTCGGGACGCGACAAGATAACCGTGGTCACCCGGCCGCGGCGTTCGCTTCGGACCGGCATGGAATCTCCACCTCCCCGATCATCGCGTCGCCCCGGCTCGCCACGGCCACGAGCCGCACGGGCAGCAGGTCTCCCGCGGCCGCGCCGGGCGGCGCCGGCAGCAGAACTCGCACGTAGGTGTCGGTGTACCCGGCGCCGGGCGCTTCCACCAGCACGGGGCGCACGGCGCCGATCTGCCGCGCATGGTAGGCGCGGGCGGCGCCCCGCGCCACGGCCGCCATCTCCCGCCGGCGCCGGGCGATGGTCTGGGGCGAGTTGCGGCCGGGCATCTCCGCGGCCCGCGTGCCGGCCCGGACCGAGTAGGGAAACAGATGAACCCGCGAGAAGCCGCACTCCGCGACGAAGTCCAGCCCGCGGCGGAACGCCCTCTCGTCCTCGCCCGGAAAGCCCACGATCAGGTCCGTGGTCACGCCGAGGTCCCCCAGCGCCCGGCGGGCTTCCCCCAGCCGCCGCGCGAAGAAGGCCGTGTGGTACTGCCGGCGCATCGCGGCCAACACGGTGTCGTCTCCGGCTTGCAGCGGCACGTGCAGGTGCGGCATGAGCCGCGGGCTTCCGGCCATGAGCGCCAGCAGTTCGTCGGTCACCTCGTTGATCTCAATGGAAGAGAGCCGCAACCGTTCGACCGCGGTCCCCTCCAGCAGCGCGCGGAGCAGCGCGGCCAGCGTGGGCCGGCCGGCCAGGTCGCGCCCGTAGTGGCCCAGGTGCACGCCGGTGAGCACGATCTCCCGGTGGCCCGCGGCC
>JACQVU010000359.1 GCA_016209585.1 Planctomycetota bacterium | reverse complement strand
GGCCGGGGGTCGGGGGTTGGGGGTCAGGGGTCGGGGGTTCCAGCACCCAGCACCCAGCACCGAGCATCGCCGCTTTCCATTGTCGTTCGATCTCATGTACCTTGCGAGCGGTGACTTGGCGGGCGACCCGCGGACGCGGGAGCCGCCCCGGGCGGCGGGGATTTCCCCAGATGGCCAACCTTGGCTACATCCAGGTGGTGCGGCACTGCAACCATTACTGCGGGTTCTGCTCGAACCCGAAGACGGAGTACCACTTCTCGTTCGACGAAATCCGCGCCATCATCGACGACTTCGTGGCGCGGGGTTACTACGGCATCATCCTCACCGGCGGAGAGCCGTCGCTCTCGCCCATCCTGCCCGACGTCATCCGCTACGCGCGCACGCGCACCAGCCTGCACGTGCGCATGATCACCAACGGCTGGCGGCTGGCCGACCCGGCGTTCTGCGCGCGGGTGGCGGAGGCGGGGCTTTCGCACGTGCACGTGTCGGTCTACTCCGTGAGGCCGGAGGTGGAGGAGGCGTTGCGGGGGGTGCCGAACCCGTTGGAGCGGAGTTTCGCGGCGCTGGCGAACCTGGGGGCGCACCAGCCGGGGGTGACGGTGAACGTGAACTGCGTGATCAACAGTTTCAACGCGGACCACCTGGACGAGAACGTGCGCGTGTTGACGGAGCGTTTCCCCTTCGTACGACACTTCGTGTGGAACAACCTGGATCCCAGCATGGGGCGGGCGCAGGAGAACCGGCAATACGTGCCGCGCCTGGCCGCGTTCGAACGCTCGTTGCGCCGGGCGATGGACTACCTGACCGCCACGGGGCGGACGTTCCGGGTCGAGCGGGTGCCGCTCTGTTACATGGCGGAGTATGCCCACTGCTCGACCGAGACCCGCAAGATCGTGAAGAGCGAGGAGCGCATCGTGCACTTCCTCGACGAGAAGGGCATGGTGCGCCAGACCGACTGGGGCCACCGCTACGGTGAGGTCTGCGACGCCTGCCCCCTGCGCCCGGTGTGCGGCGGGTTGTTCGACCGGGGCGACGCCTACGACGTGGCCGAACTGGCCCCGGTCTTCATGGACCCCGACGACGTGCGGCGGAACGTGTGGGCCACGACCGCCCCGGACGAAATGATCGCGGCCGCCGCGCCGGCGGGGAATCTCTCGAATTTGGCGGGAGAATCTGCTCCCGCGACAGGCGCTCGCTGACCGAAGAGGCGCGCGTACGAGGTCCGCAACGCGTTCACGGTGACGAAGCGCGTACCGCGCGTTTAGCCGCTTTCCAGAACCGGGCGAGGCGCGGATCGCCCGCAATGGCGGCACGCACCATCTCCCGTTGCTCCACGTCCGATTTTCCCTCGAAGAGTTTGAGGTGCTGTTCCTGGATGCGGTGTTTCATTTCAACACAATCAAACGTCTTCTTCTTCATGGGGCGACCACCTCCCGTGGCGAGTGGATTGGAATCGAACGGTACCCGTGTATCAGGTTCACGGCGTGGAAGGCGCGGATTTTCTCATAATGCACGATGTGCCGGAAATTCCAGCTGACGATAATGTCGACATCGGCCACTGATGCCGCCGCCACATGCGCCGCGTCTTGGCGCGATGCCGGCCCCAAGACACCGGCGGAGAGGTACGCGTCGCGCAGCGCTTCGATCTCCGGGGTAGTCTCGACGATTTCGAGATCCTCCTCGTTCATCCCGTCGAGAATCGCCCGCACCTGATTCGGCGCGCCCTGGAGTTCAAAGAGCGTGGCCTCGGAAACGACGAGTGAAAATTTCCCCGCGGCAATCTCCTCGAAAAGCGTCCGGCTTTCGCGAGAGAACTCTTCGTCAAAGCACCCCCCGAAGACCGAGGTGTCCACATAGAGTCGAAGGCGCTTCATCCCCAGCCCCCTCCAACGGATCCCCGCGCGGTCTGCCGCGCGCCTCAGTCGTCTCGAAACGGGCTGCCTCGACGTTGCGACGCTTTCCCGTGGCACCGCCGAGGAAGCAGCCCGCGAGTGGGCATGGAGACGTCGCGACAAGCCTATCAACCGCTCTCACCGGATCATGCCCAGGCTCTCCGCCGCCGTCAACCGACCGGGTGAATGCGCCGGCGGGGAATCTCTCGAATTTGGCGGGAGAATCTGCGTAAATCGGCGTGGCCCCCCAAGGCTGTCACGCCGCATGATCCCCACCAGTTTCCCCGGATACCAAGTCGTCGAGAAGATCGCCCGCGGCGGATTCTCGGAAGTCTACAAGGTGACCCCGGTCGGCGTGGAGGCGGTCTTCGCCCTCAAGGCGCTCAACGACCGCGGGATGCGCGACCCCTCCGGTCGCGCCGCGCTCAGCAACGAGTTCCAGGTCATCTCCCGCCTCTCGCACGACCTGATCGTGCGCCCGCGCGAGTTGAACGCCGACGCCGCCCGCCCCTTCATGGTCATGGACTTCTTCGAGCACGTCCCCTTCCGGCGGCTCATCGGCGAACCGACCGCGCGGCTGGCCGACAACCTCATGGTCTGCGCCGAGGTGGCCCGCGCCCTGGTCTACGTCCACGAGCAGGGGTACATCCACAAGGACGTGAAGCCCGACAACGTCCTGGTCGGCGCCGACTCCATCCGCCTGGTCGATTTCGCGTTCGCCGAGCGCCCCCGTCGCTGGTTCTCCCGCGCGCCGCGCCTCGAAGGCACGCCCGAATACCTCGCCCCCGAAGTGCTCCTCAAGAAACGGCCGGATCGCGCCGCCGACGTCTACTCCTTCGGCGTCATGCTGTTCGAGGCCGCGGCCGGCCGCCTCCCCTTCCTCGGCACTACCCCGGAAGAAACCGCCCGGGCGCAACTGGCCGACCCCCTCCCCTTCATCCGCCACTACCGGCGCGAGGCCCCGCCGGCGTTGCAGACGCTGGTGGAATCGCTTTGCCGCAAGAAGCCTCGCGACCGCCCATGCGACCTGCGCGAGGCCCGCGCGCAGATCATGAAGTGCCGGCGCGACATCCCGACGTGAGACGGGGGTCGGGGGTCAGGCGGAGTACCGCGGTGTTGGGTGTTGGGCCCAGCACCCAACACCCAGCACCCAAAGTCGGGGGTCGGGGGCCGGAGAAGTCGCCAAGTGGTCGTCACCGCCCGCCCAGCGCCTTCGCCCGGCGCGCCAAGTCGACGAACTCCGCGCGGAAACCGTCCTGGTCCTTCCCCACCGCCTCCTGCGCCAGTTCCACCACCAGGTCGAGGCCGGCCCCGGCGCGGTGCGGCGAACCCCGCAACGTCATCCCGAACAGCGCCACCGCCGCCGCGAAACGGTAGTCGCGGCTGGTGGCGGCGATCCCGCCCGCGCCGCCGTCGCGCACGGCGTGGGTAATCAACTTGCTGGTGTCGCCGTCGGGCGCTTTGTAGCGCAGACTGAGCGTGAAGAGGTCGCCGCCGCTCCGGGCTTCGTCGGTGAGGGCGGGCGCAGCCTGGTACTTGAGCGCGTCCCCGCCGGCCAAGGCGGGCTTGGCGCCGGCGGGGACGATCTCGTACAGCGCGGTGACGGTATGGCCGGCGCCGATCTCGCCGGCGTCCTTCCGGTCATCGTTGAAGTCGCGCGCCGCCAGGACGCGGTTCTCGTAGCCGATGAGCCGGTAGGCCGCCACGGCGGCGGGGTTGAACTCGATCTGCACCTTCACGTCCTTGGCGATGGTGACCAGCGTGCCCGACATCTGGGTCACCAGCACCTTCTCAGCCTCCTTCAGCGTGTCGATGTAGGCGTAGTTGCCGTTGCCCTTGTCGGCCAGTTGCTCCAGCGTGGCGTCCTTGAGATTGCCCATGCCGAAACCCAGCACGGTGAGGAAGACGCCGCTTTTCGCCTGCTCTTCCACCAGGCGCACCAGGTCGGCGCGGTTGGTGACCCCCACGTTGAAGTCGCCGTCGGTGCAGAGGATCACGCGGTTGGCTCCACCCTTGACGAAATGTTCCCGCGCCACCCGGTAGGCCAGGCGAATGCCCGCGCCGCCGTTCGTGGAGCCGCCGGCGTTCAGCCGGTCGATGGCGGCCTGGATCTCCCGCTGGGCAAGGCCGGAGGTGGAGGGCAACGCCAGGCCCGACGCGCCGGCGTAGACCACGACGGCCACGCGGTCGTTCTCGCCCAGTTCCCGCGCCATCCGCGACAGCCCGGCCTTCACCAGCGGCAACTTGTTCGCGTCCAACATCGAGCCGGAGACGTCGATGAGGAACACCAGGTTGCAGACCGGGCGCTGGTCGCGGGCGATCTCGCGCCCCTTCAACCCGACGCGCGCCAGGCGATGCGCGGGACTCCACGGGCACTGGCCCACCTCCACGTTCACCGAGAAGGGGTCGTCGCCGGTCGGATTCGGGTAGTCGTAGGTGAAGTAGTTCACCATCTCCTCCACGCGCACCGCCGCCGCCGGAGGGAGCGCGCCCTGCGTCAGGAAGCGCCGCGTGTTGGCGTACGACGCCGTGTCAACGTCGATGCTGAACGTGGAGCGCGCGCGCTCCGGCGCGTCCGGGCAGATGAAGGGGTTGTCGGTCACGCCCTGGTAGGTCTCGGC
>JACQVU010000358.1 GCA_016209585.1 Planctomycetota bacterium | reverse complement strand
GTGCGGTTGGCCTTGTCGTAAGAGGCCTTGAAAATGAATGGCACGGCGAGCCGCGCGCAGAGGTCGGCGAGGAAGCGGGCGATCCGGCGCGCCATCGGCTCGTCCTCGATCACGCACGGCCCCGCGATCAGGAAGAGCGGCGCGCCGTCGCCTCCGAACGGCTTCCCCGCGACCTGGACCGGTGAAACGGATCCCATCGAGACTCCGGATGACGAGAGGCCCGCGGCAGCGGACAAGTTGTCAGTTATCCGTGGTCGTCGCGCGGTTGTCAAGCCGGTCGCCCCACCCCACGGACCTTGGAGGATCGGCGTGGCGCGCGAGGCGTTGCCCGTGGTACGCTGAGAAGGATCGCCGGTCTTGCAGCGCGGCTCGCCCGCCGATATCGGCGGGTGTCTCGGGCGTTCGGGAGAGGTCATGCCACCAGTCCGAGTTCAGGTGGAGCTGAACAGGGGACGTGGCGGCGTGCCCCTTGACCAGCTCGCGGCCTTTGCCAGTGGGACCGCGGAGTTTCTTTCCTCTCTCGCGACGGATATCGGAATCAAAACCCCTCCCCATTGCTGGGTGTCCGAGGATTTCGATAACGGCTCCCTGAAGTTCGCCTGTCGGTTGGACACGCCGCTCGACGCCACGCAAGCGACCCGCTTTCAACGCGGTTTGCGTTCGGTCTTAAGGAATGACTATTCCGATACGACCATCAGCGTCTGTATTCGGCCCGAGACGCGTCTTCGGTACGCGCGCGTGGCGCAATCGCTGGAAGCGGACACGCCGGCGCGCTTCGGTCTCTCCGCGCCTGGCGCGGAAGGACAAATTGAGTGGTTCGTTCTCACTCCGACGATGGTCCGCGACATCCAGGCTCCGGTCGAGTCCGCGTATCGGTCGTTCGGAGAGGTGCAGGGCGTCGTGCATGCCTTCTTCAAGGAGACAAGTCCCCCCTACCTCAAGATTCGTGAACTCAGCACGAAGCAGATGGTGAACTGCATCTTCGGTCCGGAACTTTACGCGGACGCCGTGAAGTTGCTCGCCGACCCCAGCGGCGTGGTTTTCGTGGAAGGATGGCTCTCCGAAAGCGCGGAGACGGGGCTTGTCGAGAGGATCGACGTCACCGGCTTTCGTGTCGCGCCGGAGTTCGACGAGGCGATCTACCGGAAGTCTCTTGGCGGAATGTCGGAGTTCACGGGGAACCTGACGACCACCGAGTACCTTCGGGAGTTAAGGCGTGACTGACAAGCCTCGCGTCTACGTGGACTCGGCCCCGATCATCGACCTCGTGAAGGACCGGGTGGACGCTCGCACGCCGCGAGAGCAAGCGAAAAACGCGAAGTACATGGACCTCCTGATTCGCGCGGCGTGGGAGAAGGAAATCGACCTTTTCACGTCAACGTTGGCTATAGCGGAGTGCACACACGTCCGCGACCCCGCCAAGGAGGGTGACGCCAAACCGTTCTTCATGGGATTGCTCGCATCGGGGAAGGGGGGCTTCGCCTTGGTACAGACGACAACCTGCGGGTCGGCGAGCCTCAAAACACGAGTGTCTTGCCAGCGAAGTTTCTGACCGGCGAACTCTTCGGCGCACCTCCCTCGTGATATGGTGGGCCGGTTTGAACCATCGCTGCTCTGTTCACCAGGAGGCTTTATGGGTTCCGTCGCGTGTCGCGTCCGCCCGCGGGCGGCGCGGATTCTGGGGCTGGGGCTGGCGGCGCGCGGGCTGGCGATCGGCGCCGCGATGTGCGCGGTGGCGGTCACCGGCTTCGCCGGGGAAGCGCCGGAGACGCCGGGGAAGATCGAGGCGGTGACCGTCTACCTGGGCCAGGCGCTGGTGACGCGGCGCGTGGAGACCACCGGCGCGGCCGGCCTCTCTGAACTGGTGGTGACCAACCTGCCGGCCAACGTGGTTCCCGGCAGCGTCTACGCCGAGGCCGAACCGGGGGTGGAGGTCCGGTCGGTGCGCTTCCGCGAGCGGCCCGTGCCGCAGGACGTGCGGGAGGAGGTGCGCAAACTCGACTCCCAGATGCAACAGTTGGCCGACAACCTGCAGGCCAACGCGGGGCGGCGCGCGCTGATCACGGAGCGGCGCGCCTACCTGGCCAAACTGGAGGCCTTCGTGGCCCCGACCGCCAACACCGAGTTGACCCACGGCGTGCTCAACGCCGAGACGCTGAAAACCCTGACCGAGTTTCTCTTCGAGCGCCGGACAGAACTGGCCGACGAGGAGATGACCAGCGCCATCGAGGCGCGGACCATTCGCGAACAGATGGAGTTGGTGCGCCGGCAGCGCGTGGAACTGGCCGGAGCGTCGGAGCGCACCGCCCGCGAGGCCGTGGTCTTCGTGAACCAGGCCGCGGCCGGCAAGTCGGCCGTGCGGGTGCGTTACCTGGTGACCAATGCCTCCTGGTCGCCTTCCTACATCGCGCGGCTGACCGGGGATCGCGAGAAGTTCACGCTCGAATACCACGCCTCCGTCAGCCAGACCAGCGGGGAGGACTGGACGGACGTGACGTTGACGCTCTCCACGGCCACGCCGTCGCTGGCGGCGCGGGGGCCGGCGCTCAGCCCGCTGACGTTGTCGGTGACGCGGGAGGGGCCGGCGCCGGAGGTGGCGCAGCAGATGGGGGAGTTCGGCAAGCAGTCGTACCGCGAGGCGCTGGGCAAGCTGAAGGAGCAGCGCAAGGCGGCCGAGGGGCAATTCAACCTCCAGATGAACGCTCCCAACCGCGCGGCCACGCCGGCCGGCGAGGCGGCCGCGCAGCAAGTGATGGACCAGGGGCAGGCGCAGGTGGAGTTCGCCGACTCGGCGTTGAACGACATCGCCAACCGGATGCAGGTGTTAGACCTCCTGTCGAGCGACGTGCGGGCGAAGAAAACCGGCGGTCCGCGTCGGCCCCGGGACGAGAGCGGCGTTTCCGTCACCTACGAGTTGCCCGGCCGGACCAGCATGCCGAGCCGCGCCGACCAGCAGATGATTCCCATCGCCATGACCACGCTGGACGCGGCCTTGGTCCGCGTGGCCACGCCGGTGCTCACCAACTTCGTGTACGAAGAGGCCACGGCCGCCAACACCACCAGCACCGTCTTCCTGGCCGGGCCGGTGTCGACCTACGTGGACGGCCAGTTCGTGGGCCGCGGCGACATCCCCACGGTGTCGGCCGGGGAGTCGTTCACCGTCGGCCTGGGCATTGACTCTTCGCTCCGCGCCACGCGCGAACTGGTCGAGAAGAGCGAGACCACCCAGGGCGGCAACCGCGTCGTCACCTTCACCTACCAACTGACGATCGAGAACTTCGGCGCCGATCCCGCCGAGGTGCGGCTGCTCGACCGGCTCCCCTACACCAAGGAGAGCGAGATGAAGGTGACGCTGCTCGCCCCCGGCCGTGACCTGAGCAAGGACCCCGCGTACGAGAAGCGCGACCGCAAAAAGGGCGTCCTGCGCTGGGAGGTGACGGCGCCGGCCCAGGCCGTCGGCGTGACGGCCTTCACCGTCGAATACCAGTTCCGGCTGGAATACGACAAGCAGTTCAACGTGGCGCCCGCCGCCCCTTCGCCGCAGGCTCCGGCCCGCGCCGCCGCGTGGGACGAGGAGGATTGACAGCCGCGACCCGTCGGGTCAAGTCCGGGCGCGGCGACAGGGCGCGGATCGATCTTGTACGCGCCTTCAGGCCGCCGCGAGATGCTTCTTGAGCCCGCGCCCGCTCTTCAACACGGAGACACGGAGACACGGAGACCGCACGGAGAAGACGCGCCGGGATGGTGTTCTCCGTGAAACCTCCGTGTCTCCGTGTTGAAATCACGCCTCGTCTCCCGCTGGTCGGCGTCGCCTGGCGATCCTCGCGTGGCGGACGGGCGCGAGACCGCCCGTGACACGGCGTTCGATTGGGAAACGGGATCGGCGTGATGATTCTCCCGTACAAGATGAATCTGCACCCGAGGCGACAGGGCGCGGTCCGTGGAGCGCGCGCCGCGCACCATCATCGCCGGTTGGTCCGTTTCCCACCTTATGGCGCGTGGTGCGCACCCGACGCCCCGCCGTTCGCGGTGCGCCCGTGAGGCGGGGGGGCAACCGGCGTGGGGGCGGGATCGCGGTCGCCCGAACCGGCGTGAACGCCGGTGCTAGCGGCTGGCGCGCGTGACGAACCCCGCCATGAATGGCGGGGCATCGTCTCAAAGGCCGTTGGCATCGTGTCACATTCCCCCACTCCAACACCCATGAGTCTCGCACTCGATCAGAATCAGAATCCAGAACATCAGAAAACAGAAGCGTGGCGCTCACCGAGGGGAAACCGACGCCGACACCCGAACCCCGACGTAGGCGTTCCGGAAGGCAGGGGTGCGCCCGTCGCGGAACGCCGCGCGGAGGGACCTCGCGGTGTTGAGCCACGAACCGCCCCGAAGCACCCGAGCACCGCCTTTATTAGATGTCCATGCCGATCCGTCCGTGGGCGCACCGTTGTACGAATCGTGATACTCATCCTCGCACCACTCCCAGACGTTGCCGTGCATGTCGTACAGCCCCCAACCGTTGGGCTTCTTCTGACCCACCGGGTGCGTCGTGATCCCCCCCGAGGTGGCGCCATACCACGCGTACTCGCCCGCCTCGGATTCGTCGTCGCCGAACGAGTATCGCGTGGTCGTCCCCGCCCGGCAGGCGTACTCCCACTCCGCCTCGCTCGGCAGCCGAAGCCCCGTCTTCTCGCAGAACTGCTTGCAGTCGTTCCAGGAAACCCACTCCACCGGCGCGAAGATCCCGGCGTCCTTGAAATAGGACGGATTGTTCCCCATCACCGCCCGCCACTGGCGTTGCGCCACCTCGTACTTCCCCATCAGGAAGGCATTCACGTTCACCTGGTGTTGTGGACCTTCGTCGGCGTCGCGCTCCGGTTCATTGTCCGGGCTGCCCATCATGAACGTCCCGGCGGGGATGAGCACGAGCCGCATCTTGACGCCCCCGCCGAGGTCTTTGTCGTATTCGTACAACCCCTGGGCGTTCTTGCCCGCGGCGGTGAGACCGGCGATGTCGGGGCCGAACATCTCCCGGCGCTCAGCCTCCTGGCGGTCGGCTTCTTGCTGCTCTGCCTCGCGGCGCAGTTTCTCGATGCGCTCGGCGCTGGGCGTGGGCGCGGGCGCCGGCTCGCCGCCACGCGACACGGAGGTTGCGCGGCTGCGCTCCGCCGCCGGGTCCTGCGTCATGTGCCAGGCGAACCAAAGCCCGATAAACCCCCCAGCCGCCGCCAGCGCGGCCCCGCCAAGCGGAACAGACCGAACGCTCATGGAAGCACTTTCGGCGCGCGCGGGCGCGGCAGATAACTCCACCCGACCACCACGAACGCCGCGCCGGCCGCGATCACCGCCCCCGCCAGCAGTGCCCAGCGCGGTGGGACGGGCGTCTCGCCGGGAACCTCGCCCCCGGCCGAGGGAACGGCCGCGGCGGTGGCCACGCGGCCGCCGTTCTTCGCGGTGAAGTCGTCGGTGGCCACCAGCCCCGGGTTCTCCCCGGCGGGATCGGGAAGGAGCACCGTCGCGCCGTCCGCGCCTTTCGCCGCGCGCCCCGGCACGGCGTCGCTCTCGGTCCAGCGGGCCGGCGGGCGGTAGGCCGCCGAGAGGCGGAGCGCGCGCAATCCACCGGCGTCGAAGGGGGTGAGCCAGGCGTCGGGACCGAAGCAGCGCTGATCATACGTGACCCGCAGCACGCCGGGGGTGAGCGCGAAGTAGCGGTCGACCATCTCCCAGACATGCATCACGGGCACAGCGGCGGCCGGCGTGCCCGCCCCCCGCGCCGGCTCTCCCGCCGCGTCCGAACCCGGGACCGCGCCGGGGAGGGGCGCGCGGATCTCCAGTGAGATCACCAGCGGCGCATCCAGATCAACCGGCGTCGCGCCCCCCGCCGGCGAAAGGCGAGCGGCCGCGACCCGAGGAGCCAGCGGCTGGCCGTCAACGGTCAGCAGCATGGCACGGGCGATGCGAGCGCACTCGTCGCGGGTGAACGCCGCGCCCTCGGCGGCGGAGACGAAGCCGTCGCCGTCGCCGTCCATGCGCGCGCGAAAGCGCGGGGCGAGCCGCTCGCGCACGGTGAGGTTCAACGAGACCGAAGCCTCGCCGGGCGGGATCAACCGGAAGTGAACCGCGCGGTCGATGTTGTCAGGCGGATCGGCGAAAGCCACGGCGGCCGGCCAGATCAACGCCACGGCGACCGCCACCCGCGCGACGGAGCGGAAGCGCCACGAATGAACACGCATTGGTGCTGGGAAGTTGTCAGTTGTCAGTTGTCGGTTGTCAGTTGTCAGGAGGCAGAAGTCAGGGGGCGCCAACCGCTGATGGCGGACACTCGGCCCTTGATGACTTCTCCCCATCTCCCCATCTCCCCATCTCCCCATCTCCGTGTCTCCGGCCCCGCCGCCCGGCGGCGTAAGGAATTTGACGAGGCGGTCGTTTCGCCGCGCCGCAC
>JACQVU010000357.1 GCA_016209585.1 Planctomycetota bacterium | reverse complement strand
GTCGGGGGCCGGGGGCCGGGTGTTGGGTGCTGGGGGTCCGTGAACCGAGCACCCAGCACCCAGCACCGTGAACCGTGAACCGAGAACCGTGAACCGAGAACCGAGAACCGAGAACCGAGCAGGAAATTCCGGGTGGCGCTTGACGGGCGGGCGTCGTGCCGCTATATACGTGCCGCGGTAAGTGCGGTCGACCGCGCCATCGAGGCGTGGGCAAGTGCTCCGGCGTCAACGCGGCCCGCTGCGGGGCTGAACAAGGGAGTCTGCCACATGCGTCACGGGACGGTGAAATGGTGGAGCGGCGAGAAGGGGTACGGCTTCATCCTCTCCGACGACGGGGTGGAGGTCTTCTTCCACGGCGCGTACGTGGCGGAGGAGACGCGGGAGGCGCCGGTGCGCGCCGGCCAGCAGGTGGTTTTCCAGATGGTGCAGGGGCTTCGTGGCCCGGCGGCGCAGGAAGTGAAGTGCCTGAACTAGCAGACTGACATGCCCGCTGACGGTTTCCCCATTCAGGCGCGCGACCTCCGTTTTATTCTCTTCGAGCATCTGCGCGTCCACGAGCGGGTCGGTTGGGACCGGGAACAGATCGAGATGTTCCTGACCGAGGGGGCGAAGTTCGCCCGCGAGGTCATGGCGCCCACCCGCGCCCCCGCCGATCGCCAGCACGCCGTTCTGCGGGACGGGAAGGTACAGGTGCCGGAGGTCTTCCACGGCCTCTACCGCGCCTTCTGCGATCAGGGCTGGATGGGCGCTGCCCTGCCGGAAGAGCACGGCGGGCAGGGTATGCCCAAGTCGGTCCTCTACGCCATCGACGAGATGCACGTGGGGGCCTCCTGCTCGTTCCATAATTACATCGGGTTGACGCGGGCCTGCGCCTCCTGCCTCATTGAGTGGGGCAGCGAACCCCTGCGCCGCCAGTACCTGGAAAAACTGGTGAGCGGCGAATGGCAGGGCACCATGTGCCTCACCGAGCCGGGCGCGGGGTCCGACGTGGGCGCCAGCCGCGCCCGGGCCGCGGCCAACCCCGACGGCGGTTACCAGGTGTCGGGGATCAAGTCTTTCATCACCTCCGGCGACCACGACCTGACGCCCAACCACGTGCACTTCGTCCTGGCGCGGATCGACGGCGCGCCCGAAGGCACCGCCGGGCTGACGCTCTTCCTCGTGCCCAAGCGGCGGTTGAACCCCGACGGCTCGCCCGGCGAGGCGAACGACGTGCGGTGCATCAAGGTGGAAGAGAAGATGGGCATCCACGCCTCGGCCACCACCACCATGGCCTTCGGCGAGGCTGGCCGGTGCAAGGGGTTCGTGATCGGCGAGGTGAACGGCGGCATGAAGGCAATGTTCCGCCTCATGAATGAAGAGCGGGTCGCCGTCGGCATCCAGGGCCACGCGCTCGGCGCGGCCATGTACGGCTACGCGCTGGCCTACTCCAAGGAGCGCATCCAGGGGTCCGACATCGGCCGTGGCAAGAAGGCGCTGGGGGAGAAGGTGCCCATCATCCGCCACCCCGACGTGCGCCGGATGCTGATGCAGATCAAATCGTGGAGCGAAGCCAGCCGGGCGATCATCCTGCGGTGCGGGGTGGAGATCGATTTGTCGCGCCGCGCGCCCTCGCCCGAGGCGCGCAAGACGCACGAGGGCCGGGTCGAACTGCTCACGCCAGTCTGCAAGGCCTGGTGCTCGGAGATCGGCTACCAGGCCTGCTCGCTGGCCTTGCAGGTGTACGGCGGGTACGGCTACATCGCCGAGTATCCGGCCGAACAGTACCTGCGCGATTCCCGCATCGCCTGCATCTACGAGGGCACGAACGGCATTCAGGCGATGGACCTGGTCTTCCGCAAGGCCAGCCAGAACGGCGGCGCGCTGCTGAAAGAGTACTTGCGGGAAGTGGGGGCCTTCACGGCCGAGCAGGCCGCTCACCCCCGGCTGGGCCGCGTGGTCGACCGCGTGCGCCGCGCCCACGACGCGCTGGCCGGCGCTTCCCTGCGCCTGGGCGAGTTGCTCGCCGGCGGCCGGCTGAAAGAGGTCGCCTTCGGCGCCACCCCCTATCTCACGGCCTTCGGCAACTGCTTCGGCGGCTACCTCCTGGCCGAGCAGGCGGTGATCGCCGACGCCGCGCTGCACCCCCTTTCCGCGCCGGCTGACGGCGAAGCCCGCGTGCGCTTCCTGGAAGCGAACCCGGAAGCCGCCTTCTATGACGCCAAGGTGAAAACGGCCGAGTTTTTCGCCAGCCAGGTGTTGCCCACCAACTCCGGCCTCCTGGCGCAGGCCACCACCGAAGAGTACGGCGCGCTCGACGCGGTGCTGGCGTGAGGTGAAGCCGCCACGCGGGGCGACGTTCGCCCCGGTGGGCGCGCGTCGGTCACCTCTGACGTCCGGCCCCTGTGCCCAGGACAAGGTCATTGCAGCCGCGTACAAGATCGATCGGCGCCCGAACGAGCCGCCGGTGGGTGCAGATTCTTCTTGTACATAGGGATTATTCAGCCGATCCTGTTGCTGCGTGGGGAGTTGCGCGAAAACCATTCCCAAGGGACAACAGGGGGCAACGATGGATTTCAACGCGATCGAACACCTCAAGACGCTGATCTGCCGGCTTCCGGGCGACGAACAGATGCGGGCGCGGTCGGCGTTTTCGCCGGCGGCGAGTCTGCTGGTGATGGAAGAAGTGTTCTGGAAACTCGGTGGCAAGATGATGGGTGGCGACGCGCTGCGGCAGGCGCTGGAGGAGCGCGGTCGCGTAGCGAGCGCACAGCCGCCGCCGACGGCGAAGTGTCCGCGGTGCGGGAAGCCGTCACGGTTTCACCGCTGTCGGGAGCGGAAGTTGGAGAGCACGGTGGGGCAGGTGTCGTATCGCCGCCCGGAGTATCTCTGCACGCGGTGCAAGACGGTGGCGCCGCTGGACGCGGAGTTGGGCGTGAAAGCGGGCGAGAAGCGCAGCCCGCGTCTGGCGGAGGCGGTGGACCGTTTGGCGAAGGATATCCCGTACGAGGACGCCGTGGAGGAAGTGCAGCGGTGGACGGGGTGCCGCCCGTCGCATTCGACGGCGCGGCGTTGACACGCGGAGCGCGGCTGGCCAGAATGCGCGTCTCGACTAAAGGAGTCTCGCCGATGCCCAAGAGCCACAAGAAGATCAAACTCGCCAACCACGGCAAGCGCCCGGCCGGGGCGCGGCGGAAGGCCGCGCCCAAGTACCGTCGCTCCAAGAAGCGGAAGTAGCGGTATCGGTCATGAAGTTCACGAAGATGCATGGCGCCGGGAACGACTACGTCTACGTCAACCTGTTCGACGAGCGGGTTGACGACCCGCCGGCGCTGGCGCGCTTCGTGTCCGACCGCCATTTCGGCGTCGGCGCCGACGGGCTGATCCTGATCGGGCCGTCCGACAAAGCCGCGTTCCGGATGACGATGTTCAACGCCGACGGTTCGCTCGGGGAGATGTGCGGCAACGGCCTGCGGTGCGTGGCGAAGTACGTGTACGACCACGGCCTGACGCGGGAGCGGGAGATCGACGTTGAGACCGGCGCGGGCGTTCTGCACGCCTCCATCCGGGCCGCGAACGGCAAGGCGCGCGCCGTGCGCCTGGACATGGGCGCGCCGCGCACCGACCGCGCCGAGATCCCCATGACCGGTCCGCCCGGACCCGCCATCAACGAGCCGATCGAGGCCGGCGGGCGCGCGTGGCTGGCCACCTGCCTCTCCATGGGCAACCCGCACTGCGTGGTTTTCGTGGAAGAGACGGCGGACTTCCCCGTCGCCGAGGTCGGTTCGCTCATCGAGAACCATGCCCGCTTCCCGCGGCGCGTCAACGTGGAGTTCGCGCGCGTCATCTCCCGCCGCGAGTTCGCCCAGCGCACCTGGGAGCGCGGCAGCGGCGAGACGCTGGCCTGCGGCACCGGCGCCTCGGCGGTGTGCGTCGCCGGCGTGCTCACCGGCCGGCTCGACCGCCGCGCCGTGGGCCATCTCACCGGTGGAGACCTGGAGATGGAGTGGGACGCGAAGACCAACCATGTCTTTCTCACCGGGCCGGCGGTGGAGGTCTTCACGGGAGAACTGGCCGCGCCTGTCCCGGCATGAAGCGGCTTATCGTTCTTGGTTCCACCGGCTCCATCGGCCGGAGCGCGGTGGAGGTGGTGCGTGGCCTTTGCGGTCGCGTGCGCGTCGTTGGGCTGGCCGCCTCCACCCGCTGGCAGGCGCTGGCCGAGCAGGCGGCGGAGTTCCAACCCGACGCCGTGGCGCTCGCGGAGCCAGCCGCCGCCGAGCACTTGCGGCGCGCCTTGGCGTCCGGGTCGGGCGGTGACGCCGCCGCCGGCCCGGCTGGCGGCGCCGGTGGCCGACCGGCGGGCGTGGGCGGGTATCGCCCGCGGATTCTGGCCGGCCCGGACGCGATGACTCGCCTGGTGCGCGAGACCCCGGCCGACATGGTGCTGACGGCGGCCAGCGGGGCGGCCGGTCTGCCGGCGACGCTGGAAAGCGTGCGGCAGGGGCGCGACCTGGCCATCGCCAACAAGGAGCCGTTGGTGATGGCCGGGGAGATCATCGTGCGCCATGCGCGGCGGGCCGGGGTCAATCTGCTGCCGGTGGACTCAGAGCACTCCGCGGTCTTCCAGGCGCTCGGTCGGCGCGAGGCGCGCCTCCCCGCCGGCGAGCCGGCGCGCGGGGTGCGCCGGATCATTCTGACGGCCTCCGGCGGGCCGTTCCGGTTGAAGTCGCTGGAGGAGATGGCGCGGGCGACGGTCGCCGAGGCGCTGGACCACCCCACCTGGGACATGGGGCCGAAAATCACCATCGACTCGGCGACCATGATCAACAAGGCGCTGGAGGTGATCGAGGCGCGCTGGTTGTTCGGCGTGCCGGCTGAGCGGATCGAGGTGGTGATCCATCCACAGTCCATCGTCCACTCCATGGTGGAGTACGAGGGCGGCTCCATCGTGGCGCAGATGAGCAAGCCCGACATGCGGGTGCCCATACAGTACGCGCTGACCTATCCCGAACGGGTGGCGGGCGTGGCCCGGACGTTCGACGTGGCCGACTTCGCCCACCTGACCTTCGAGCCGGTCGACACCCGCCGCTTTCCCGGACTCCTGCTCGGATACCAGGCGGCGCGCGCGGGGGGCGTGGCGGGCGCGGTGCTCAACGGAGCCAACGAGGTCGCCAACGCCCGCTTCCGCGCGGGGGAGATCGCCTTCACCGACATCGCCCGCGTCTGCGCCGAGGTCCTCGACCACCACCAGACCGTTCCCCAGCCGACGCTGGACGACATCCTGGCGGCCGACCAGTGGGCGCGCGCCGCCGCCGCGGCCTGGCCGGGGCGTTGACAGCCCGCCCTTGCGCCCGTAGAATCGCGGTGCTTTTCACATCATCGGTCGGTCGGTCGAATCGAACGGAGCCAGCGATGAAAACATCGAAACCCGGCCTGCGTCTCCTCGCCCTCGCGGCGGCGCTCTGCCTGCCGTCCGGCGTGGTTGGCGCGCAGGAAGACGCCCGCGCGGAACGCCTCAAGAGCCGCCTCAAGGAGGCGCTCCGTGAGCAACTCGACCGCTTCCAGGCCGAGATGAACGCCCGCATCAAGGAGCGCGTTCACGAGGCCTTCGCCGGCGGCGGCGCGACGGCCCCCGCCCCGACCCGCAAGGCTGGCGGCGGCGCCGCGGCCAGGGGCGACGCGGTGAATCCGCTGGTGGAAGACCTCTCCGCCGCGCTCCAGGCCGGGGGCAAGGTTCCCGCGCGCCTGCGCCAGCGGCTCGGCAAAGACCAGGCTGACCGCATGGAAGACATGCTGGCCGAGTTCCTCGGCGGCGGCTCGCTGGCCGAGAAACTGGAGGGCCTGGTGGGCGAGTCGGGCGGCGACGTGGGGAACGTGTTCGACGAGTTCCTCGGCGATCCCGACACGCTGCGCGGCCAGATCGAGGAGATGCTGGGGCCGGAGGCTCTTCAGGGCGACATGGGGAAGGAACTTGACGAGGCGCTGACCGAGAAGAACCTGCCGCTCACCATCAAATCGATCCTGGGGGGCGACAAGGCGCCACCCTCGGTCCAACCCTACATCAAGGAACTGGAGCAGCGCGCCGCGAAGTTGGGCGGCGGCGGTCAGCCCGCGACGCCGGCGCCGGGCGCGGGCAAGACCGGGGGCGGGACCGCGACCCCAGCGCCCAAGGCCGGCGGCACGGGCGCGGGCGCGGGGGTGGACCTGGTGGAGGAGTTGTCGTGGTCGCTCAACCACGCGGGCGAGGTGCGGCCCGCGTTCCGCAAGGCGCTGGGTGACGAGCGAATAGGGCCCGGTGGAACGGGCGTGGAT
>JACQVU010000367.1 GCA_016209585.1 Planctomycetota bacterium | reverse complement strand
TTCTTCATCTCGCTGAAGTCGCCCGACTCCCCCCCGCCGCCCGCGGCGCCCGCCCCCCCGCCCGCGCCGGGCCGGGAGGCGGCGGCCAGCATGGCCTTCAGTTCCTGTATCTGCTGCAAAAGGTCGGAGCCGCCCGGAGCCGCCGCCACCGCCGCGCCGGCCGAGCCGCGCCGCGGCTGGGGGCCTTGGCCGTCCATTTTCACCAGGAAGAGGTAGCCCTCGTCGAGCGCGCCCTGAAGCGAGCGGGACTGGGCCACCCGCTCGCGCCCCACGCGATCCAGGTCCACGTAGTCGCGCGGGCCGATCTTCACGCCGAGGTCGGAGAGATGCAGCGTGCTCTTGAGCATGTTTCGCACGATGTACACGCGACACCTCCCCACCCGGCGACCAGCGATCTCTTCCTGGTAGTGAACCAGCAACCGGCGGGAGAGTCAACCGACGGCAGGCTGGCCCCCGTCGGCCAGGGCCGCGTCGAACTCCGGCGTTTCGGGCGCGAAGACCCGCGCGAGGGCGAAGGCGGGAGGATTTGCGGCGCGGGCGTTGGCGCGCGCCTCGATCCACGCCCGCGCGGCCCGCGCGCGGTCGGCGAGCGGCGTCACGCACACCAGCAGCGCCCCGGCGGGGAGGCGGGCCTCGGCGTTGGCCAGGGCCTCGCCGAGGTCATCGCCCGTGGCCGGCGGCCGGGCGGGAAGCGGCTCAATCCCCGCCAGCGCCCGCTGGATTTCCCCGGCGTCCCGCGTTCCGCCGGCGCCGAAGGGGACGAAGATCGGACCTTCCGGGCCGGCGGCTTGGAAAGCGACTTCGTGCCCCGCGCGGGCCAGCGCCAGGGCGGCGGAGGCGCAGAAGGTGATGGCCTTTTCGAAGCGCGGGGCGTCGGCGGGCGTGGGAAGCGGCGGCGTGTCGAGGAGGAGCAGCGCCGGGCGCCAGTGGTCGCGCTCCATCTCGCGGATCATCAGCGCGCCGCGCCGGGCCGACGTCTTCCAGTGGATGAGTTTCGGGTCTTCGCCTTCACGGTACTCGCGCAGGCCGTGGAACTCGTGCCGCCCACCGCGTGCCGAGGAGGAGGCCGCGTCCCAGCCGATCTCCCGTTCGCCGGCGCCGAGGGCGTCCAGGCGCATCTCGACCACCGCGGGCAGCACCAGGACCTCGGCGGGGGCGTCGATCCGCTGGAAGACCCGGAAGAAGCCGAAGGGATACCGGGTGGCGACGATCACCTGTCGGAGCCGCAAGAGGCCGCGGTTGGTGAACGGATAGGCGACGGTGGCCACGGCCGCCTGGCGCGGGTCAAGGCACGGGAAGAAGGCGCGTGCCCGGTCCGCCGCCAGGGGAGCGCCTTCTTCGACGACGATCGAGTAAGAGGCGAGGAGATACTTGTGGTTGGTCGCCTCGAACCGGATCGGCGCCGGCTCCCCGGCGCGCGCCTCCCTGGGCGCCACCCGCCTCACCCGCAGGTGGCGGAACGTGGCCGAGGAGAGCATGCCGGACACCAGGATCAGGGCGAAGAGCATGCCGGAAAGCAGGTAGAGCAGGTTGGCCCCGGTGTTCACCGAGGCCACGAACACCAGCAGCGTCATGGTCACGAACCACCACCCCGCCCGGGTGAGGCGCACCTGGCGGGTGAGAAACCAGCGCCGGAACAGCGGCCAGCGGGCGAGCGCCACCACCGCGGCCGTTCCCAGCACCACCGCCAGGGTAGCCGCGCCGGCGACGGTGAGCGGGAAATGGCGGGCCTGAAGTCCGGCCGCGAAGGTGGCGAGACAGACGATCGCCCCCGGGAGAAAGACGCGCCGCCGCAGCCGCAAGGCCAGAAAGGGGCGAGTGGCGCTATCGGGGGAGTAGGTTTTCACGATGGCTACTTGCGGCGCTCGGCCTTTTCCCGTGCGACGATGCGCTGGAGCGCGTAGGCCAGGGCTTTCATTTTCTCCAGCGCGGCCGGGTCGGGCGCGTCCTCTCCGAGGTGGTCGCTGGCGGTGAGACGCAGGCCGGCGCCGAACTGCGCGCCGCGCACGGCCTTGCGGTGGCAGATGACCACCGGCGACTGGAACTGGAAGGGGGCCAGTTTCTCGATCTCCGGCACCTTCATCGTCACGTTGGCGCGCTTGCCGCGCTTGATCACGTCGACGTGATCCTCGGCGCCGGTGAACTCCACGAACATCCCGCCCTCGGAGACGTCCACCACCCGCAGGCCGGGGAAGCGGGCCGGCTTGCTCTCGTACCCCAGCAACTGCGTGAAGTTGCCGGAGTGTTTCAGAAACGAATTGACGCAATCCGCCACGATATGGCCCAGCAGGCGGCGGGGCATGGTGAGGTCGTCGCGCGATTGCACCAGCACGTGCACGGCGCCGTAGCACCCCTCGTGCGCCCGCACCGGGAAGAGCGCGTGAACGTTGTCGGCCAGCACCGCCTTGCCGGCGTCGAGAAAGGCGGCGCGACGGATCTTGCCGGCTTTCTCGAGGTCGGCGAAGGCGCGCCCCTTCATGCGGGCGGTGGCCGTCGCGACGGAGGTGCCGTGTTTCGTGAAGGCGATGATCTCCGCGGCCGGGAAATACTTCGAGAGAACCTCGTCGTGGAAAGTCTCGAAGAGCGCCAGCACGTGCCGCGCGCCGGATCTCATCAAGGTCAGCAGCGTCTCCTGCCGGTCGCCGGGGAGGCCAGAACTCCGGATGCGGGCTTCCAGCCCCTCGAAGTCGTCGACGTCGGCCGTCAGATCGGCCGTGACGTGGTAGCCGCGCGGGATCTTCAGGCGATAGGCCTGCCGCTGCGGCGCGGCCGCGTCCGGGGCCGCGGCGCTCGCCGCTACAGCGCCCGCCCCGGTGGCTGGACGCGCCGCGCTTTCTGTCTTCTCGTCCACCATTCGGCCAGGCCGCGCGAGAGCGGACCTGCGAGGGGCTGTCGAAAGAAAACTACCCATGACGTATGCTATCCGCGCCGGAGCCGGGCGGCAACCATCCACACGCGCCCGCGGTGACGCGGGTGGAACGGCTGGAACCAGGCCCGACCCCAGCTTCCACATGCATGTTTATCGACCGAGCCGCGCGAAGGGTTCGCCGCTTCCGGCGTGAAGTTTCACACACCCCCCCGACCCCTGGGGGAAGTTGTCGGTTGTCAGTTGTCAGTTGTCAGCCAGTGGAGCGCCCCGGTCCCCGCCTCCCATCTCC
>JACQVU010000380.1 GCA_016209585.1 Planctomycetota bacterium | reverse complement strand
GTTCAGCGCGTTGCTGTCGCTCTCCGCCAGTTCGTTGTTAATGGGGTTGTCAGTGGGGTCTTCGTTGTGATCGTCCACCGCCTGCGGCTCGATGTTCGGGTCTTCGGTGGGGTCTGGAACCGTCTCGTCGGGCCGCTCGATGGGCTGGATGTCGCGCTTCAACTCGGGGTCGTACTCTTCCTTCTCTTCCTGGTCGATCTCGGTGTTCAGGATGGTCTCGTCCGGGGTCTGCAGTTTCCCGGCCAGTTTGATCGCCACCAGGATCAGGCCGAGGATGACCACGATCCCCAACGCCGCGCCGAAGGAAGGAAGGAAGACCAGCAGTTCCTTGGCCCGCTGCCAACCCGTGCGCCACTTGTGCGCGCAGCGCGTGCAGACCATGCGCGGCGACGCCAGCGCCATGCCCACCCCGCCACCCGGAAAGCCGAAGGCGACGGCCAGCACGGCGCCGGTGCCTCCGGCGTCCCAGATAGTGCCGAGGCCGTAGCCCGCGCCGGCGAGAACCACGCCGCCGGCCAGCGCGCCGATGGGGTGGAAACTGATGAATTCCGTGTGCTTGGAGGCGCACTCGGGGCAATGCTCGACCAGCGAGGGACCAAGGTCCTGCTCGTCTTCGTAGTCCTCGTACTGCCCGTCGTCGCCCTCGCCCTCGTAGTCCTGGTCCACGTCACGTGGCATGACGCTCCCCTTTCTGGCCAACTACTCTCCGCGCCCCCGCATTCTAACTGCGGCGGGCGGGAATGCAAGCATCCCCACGCGCCGTCAGTCGTTATTATTGTGAGAGGGGGGCGTGAACGGTCAGCGACCGGCGCGCCACCCCTCCAAGGCGACGGCCCGACCATCTCAACTCAACGAGTGTCGGGAAGAAAAGGTTCAATGGATCCGGGGATTTCCTCGGACGAATCCGACGGATCGGACCGATCGACCGCCCCCCCGCGAGCCAGCAATGGAAGCCGACCACAAGCGCAACACGTCCCGCTTCGTCTACTTCGTGCTGGGCTTGTCAGCCGTGCTTCTCCTGTTTTTTGGCACGGTGGCGCTTCTAGGTATTCGCGATGCGAAAACGCTCAAAAACCCTTCTGCCAGTAATACAGGGCCGGATGTCCACCGCCAGCCGCCGGCGCTGGTCCGAGACGACGGTCCACCGGTGGAGGTGGAGCCACCCCGTGCTTCCACCGGGGGCGCCCCGTCTTCCCCAAACGCCGGGCAAGGCGGCGGAGAGGTCGAGGAACCCCTCGTCTCCCTCAATCCTTCTTATACCGGCGCCGTGACCGGCCGAGTGCTCTCATCGGTGGACCAGCGCCCGGTGGCTGGCGCGCAGATCGGCTTCGTGGTGATCAGCAAGGTATTGCACAAAACCTACAGCGGCGCGGACGGCGCGTTTGCGATCGACGGGGTTCCCGAATCGCAGTACCAAGTCAAGGTGGAACACGATCAATACCGGACCGAGTGGGTGTTCAACGTCTCCGTCCGCGCCAGCCAGCCGGTGGCGCTCGCGCCGGTCTTTCTGAAGCCGGGCGCGGGGATTATGGGGCGGGTGACCGACGACCACGCCCGCCCCGCCAAGGGCATCGTCGTCGCCGCGCTGGGCGGCGGCGGGCTGCGGCAGGAGGACTCATTCCAGCGAGACGAGAAGGAGGCGACCACGAACGACGCCGGCGACTTCCGCATCGGCGGGTTGTCGGCCGGGATTTACCGGGTGGAGGTGCGCGGGCAGGACCCATCGCGCTCGGAGGTGCGGTACGTCACCCTGGGCCCGAGGGAAGAGCAGCGGGTAGACCTGCGCCTGGGACAGAACGTGCGCGTGCACGGGAAGGTGGCGCGGGCCGGGCTGTCGGTTTCCAACGCCACGCTCAAAGTGTTCACCAAGAGCGCGAGCCTGCCCGGGGCTTCCGCCAACGTCTTCGGGTTCCGGCAGTTCACCACCGATGGCAACGGTATGTACGACACTTGGCTGGCCGCCGGCCGGCACGAACTGGTGTATGAGAACGTGAAGGTGGCCTTCGCGGTTCCCCCCATGAACGATTTGCTGCTGGACTTCAACCTGCTGAGCACCGGCCTGCGCATCCAGGTCAAGTACCCGAGCGGGCAGCCGTTCGAGGGAACGACCCGCACGCTGGTGCGCGACCTTGACGCCGGCGGCGCGGGTGGCGGCTTCCTGGACAAGTACGTGGACGCGGTCGTTGGCCAGCACACGTCGGGCGTCTCCGGCTTCACGGTGCCCTGCGGACCGGGGCGGTACGACGTGGTGGTAATCCCCGCCGGCTTCTCCTACGTGAGCCGCGTGGTGCAGGTGGTCGAGGGGCAGGAGGCGGAGGAGACCTTCACGCTCGCCGAGCCGGGGCGGAACCTTTCGGCGCAGGTGCGCGGCCTGCCGGCGGTCTTCGCGGCTGACGCCACCGTGTCGGTCATCGGCCCCGACAACGTGGAGGTCGCCGTCACCAACCTCCGCCCTGATGGACGCTTCGACGTTTTCGGTCTGAAGACGGGACGCTACCGCGTGATAGTCTACCTGCCGTCGGGCCAGACCAACGAATGGGCGGTTGACATCCTGGAGAACGCCGGGGCCATCACCGAGGCGGTGCTGGACTACACCGAGTAGAGC
>JACQVU010000035.1 GCA_016209585.1 Planctomycetota bacterium | reverse complement strand
GGTCAGGACTTCGTCGAGCGCGGCCTCGGCGCGGTAGGCGTCGATCGTCGCGGACACGCGCTGGCGCTCGGTCTGCGCGACCGCGCCGCGCGCGTGCGCCATGGTGAGATGCTCCCGCGCGTCGGCGATGGAGCCGAGGATCGTCTGGGCCGTCTCGACGCGCGCGCGCATGCTCTCGGGCCGAAGGGTCGGCTCGGCGAGCCGGACTTTCGGGCGCTGCGTTCCGCCGGCGACCGTCGCCAGGACGATGTCGGGGCGCCACAGCACCACGCCGGACGTGGCGGTCTTGACGTTCTTGTCGCGCTGCTTCGAACCCATCCCGCGGCGGCTCCAGCTGGCGTCTGTCTGCATGCCATTGCTACAAGGCAACGGCGATGCCATGCACAATGACGTGTAACCGCTTGTTTACGCGGGGTTTATAAGAGTCGCCCGACAGCGCCCGCGGGAGGATCTCCGCGGACGTGGGAGTTCCTCCCTGTGAGCTCAGGCGGGCCGGGTGATCCCGAAGTCGCGGATCTTCTTGTTCAGGGTCTTGATGTCGACCTGCAGGACCCGGGCGGCGCGCGCCTTGTTCCACCCCGTCGAGCCGAGCACGCGCTCGACGTGGAGCCGCTCCACCTCGTGGAGAGGCAGCATGCCTCCGATCGCGGGCTGCTCGGTCACGCGGGTCAGCCGTCCGCCGATCTCCGGCGGCAGATCCGACACCCGGACCTCGTCGCCCTCGTGCAGGATGCCGACGCGCTCGATGACGTTCCGCAGCTCGCGGATGTTCCCCGGCCAGGCGTACTGCACGAGCCGCTCGAGCGCCTCGGGCGAGAACTTGAGCGGCAGGCGGCGCCCGACCGTGGCGGCGAAATGCTGCACGAGCAGCGCGATGTCGCCGTGCCGGGCGCGCAGCGGCGGCACCTCGACGACGACCGTGCTGACGCGATAGAAGAGGTCCCAGCGGAACCGGCCTTCCGTCGCCTCGCGCGTCAGGTCCTTGGCGCTCGCGCCCACGATGCGCACGTCGACGTGGAAGGCGCGCTCCTCGCCGACCCGGCGCACCTCGCCGGAATCGAGGGCGCGCAGCAGGCGCACCTGCATCGCGGGCGACATGTCGCCGATCTCGTCGAGGAAGAGCGTGCCGCGGTCAGCCAGTTCGAACCGCCCGCGCTTCTGACGCTCGGCGCCGGTGAACGCCCCGCGCTCGTGGCCGAAGAGTTCCGACTCCAGGATCGTCTCGGTCAGCGCCGAACAGTTCACCGAGAGGAAAGGCGCCTCGATGCGCGGCGAACCGTTATGAATGGCCTGCGCCACGAGGTTCTTCCCGCAACCCGTCTCCCCCAGCAGCAGCACCGCCACGTCGGAGGCCGCCAGCCGCCGCGCGGCGTCGAGCGCCTGCCGCATGCGCGGATTGACGGCGGCCATGGCGTCGAACGTGACGGTGACGGCGCGGTAATGCTCGGAGTAGGTGAGGTCGGCGGTCATGGGCTGGCGTACCCGCGCGGGCGCGCGCGATGCCACTCCCAGGCTGAGGCCACGATGCTCAAGAGGTCGGCGTGCCGCGGCGTCCACCCCAGCGCCTCACGGGCGGCGTCGCTCCGCGCCACCAACCGGGCGGGGTCGCCGGGGCGGCGGGGAGCGACGCGTCGGCGTACGCGGCGCCCGGTGACCGATTCCACGGCCGCGAGCACCTCCCACACCGACGCGCCCACGCCGGCGCCAAGGTTCAGCGTCAGAGAGGTCTCTCCCTCCAGCAGCCGCTCGGCCGCGAGGCGGTGGGCCGCGGCCAGGTCGTCGACGTGGACGTAGTCGCGCACGCAGGCGCCGTCGGGCGTCGGGTAGTCGTCGCCGAAGACCTCCACTTCCGTGCCGTCGCGGGCGGCCGCCAGCACGCGCGGGATCAGGTGGCTCTCGGGATGGTGGTCTTCGCCGTGCGCGCCTCCCTCTTCCGCGCCAGCGGCGTTGAAGTAGCGTAGGCAAGCGCAGTGGAACCCGCGCGCCGCGCCCGCGGCGCGGATCAGCCGCTCGGCCGCGAGTTTGGTGTCGCCGTAGGGGCTGGTGGGATTGAGCGGCGCGTGCTCGGCGATGAACTCCTCGCCCGTGTCGCCGTAGACCGCCGCCGATGACGAGAACACCAGCGCCGGCGGGCCGGCGCGAGAAAGGGCGCCCATGGCCTCCACCAGCGACAACGTGCCGCCCACGTTGTTGCGCCAGTAGGTCTCGGGCTGCGAAGCGGACTCCCCCACCAGCGACATGGCGGCGAAATGCAACACCACGTCGAAAGCGCCGTTCGCCAGCAGGCCGCGCACCAGCGGCGCGTCGGCCACGTCGCCCACCACCAGCGGAATACCGGGAACGGCCTCGCGGTGGCCGGTGGAGAGGCGGTCGAGCACGGTCACGGCCCACCCTTCGCGCGCCAGCGCGCGGGCGCAGTGCGAGCCGATGTAGCCCGCGCCGCCGGTGATCAGGGCGCGCCGACCCATGCCTCCCCTCCGGCGAAGAACTCTTTTTTCCAGATCGGCGCGTCCTGCTTGATCCGGTCGATGACGTGCCGGCAGGCCGCGAACGCCTCCGCCCGGTGCGCCGCCGAGACCACCACCGCCACGCTGGTGTCGCCGATCTCCATGCGACCCAGCCGGTGGCAGACCGCGACGCCCTCCACCGGCCAGCGGGCGCCGGCTTCGGCCGCCACGGCTTGCAGCATGCCCACGGCCATGGGGCGGTAGGCCTCGTACACCAGGTGGCGCACGGCGCGCCCCTCGTGGTGGTCGCGCACCTCTCCCAGGAAGAGCGCCACGGCCCCGGCCCGCGGCGACTTCACCGCTCGCAGCAGCGACTCCACGTCGATGGGCGCGTCCACCAATGCGGCCTGGCAGGTCATACCGAAATACCCTCTTGGTCCCCTATCCGCCGGAGACCGGGGGGATCAGCGCCACCTCGTCGCCGGGCCGCACGGGCGCCTGGTCGTCGGCGAACTCCTGGTTGACCGCCAGGCGCGAGCACGCGGCGATCCCGGCGAGGGGCGGAAAAATCTCGCCCAGCCGCGCCCGCAGCACGCCGGCGAGCAGGCTCTCTTCCCCCGCCGCCAGCGGCACGTTCACGGTGGCGCGGCCCAGCGTCTCCCGCGCGGAGGCGAAAAGCATGACGTGAATTTCCGGCACGGCGTCTTCCCTCACCCTTATCCGGTAGAGTACGGTATCAGCCCGTGCGGGGCAACCGGACAACGGGGGGCGATGAAACCACTGTCGGAGAAGGCGGCGCGGTTCACGGAGTCGGTCATCCGCGAGATGACGCGGCGCGCCATTCAGCACGGGGCCGTGAACCTGGCGCAGGGCTTCCCCGACTTTCCCTGCCCGCGGGAGATCAAGGAGGCCGCCAAGGCGGCCATCGACGCCGACATCAACCAGTACGCCATCACCTGGGGCGCCCGGCCGCTGCGCGAGGCCATCGCCGCCAAGGCGCGGCGCTACAACGGCCTGGAGGTGGACCCGGACACGATGATCACCGTCTGCTGCGGCTCGACGGAGGCGATGATCTCGGCGCTCATGGGCGTGGTCAACGCCGATGACGAAGTGGTGCTCTTCGAGCCGTTCTATGAAAACTACGGGCCCGACGCCATCCTCTCCGGCGCCCGGCCGCGCCTGGTGCGGCTGCGCCCCGACGCCGGCGGCGAGTTCCACTTCGACGAGAAAGAACTGGCCGCCGCCTTCAACGCGCGCACCAAGGCCATCATCGTCAACACCCCCAACAACCCCACGGGAAAGGTCTTCTCGCGCGACGAACTCGCGCTCATCGCCACGCTCTGCCAGCGCTGGGACGCGCTGGCCGTCACCGACGAGATCTATGAACACATCCTGTACGACGGCTGCGCCCACCACTCCATCGCCGCGCTGCCGGGCATGGCCGACCGCACCATCACCGTCAACGCCTGCTCCAAGACCTACTCCGTCACCGGCTGGCGCGTCGGCTGGTGCCTGGCCGCTCCGGCCATCACGGCGCAGGTGCGCAAGGTGCATGACTTCCTCACGGTCGGCGCTCCCGCCCCGTTGCAGGAGGCGGCCGTGGTGGCCCTGAACTTCCCCGACGACTATTACCGCGCGCTGGCGGCCGACTACCTGGCGCGGCGCGATTTCCTCCTCGCCGCGCTGACCGCGGCCGGCTTCGCTTGTTACCTGCCGCGCGGCGCGTATTACATTCTCACCGATATCTCGCGCTTCGGCTTTCCGGACGACGTGGCCTTCGCCGATCACCTGGTGCGCGAGATCGGCGTGGCCGCCGTTCCCGGCTCCAGTTTCTTCGAGGACCGGCGCGAAGGGGCCCGCCTCCTGCGCTTCGCCTTCGCCAAAAAGATGGAGACCTTGCGCCTCGCCGCCGAGCGCCTGCGCCGGCTGGCGACGCCCGCCTGACCCCCGCGCGTCGCGGTAGTGTCCAGATTCTTTCGCACTTTTGCTGAGAGATCTCCTGTGAGAGGCTCCCCCTCCCCCCGCGGGGGGAGGG
>JACQVU010000354.1 GCA_016209585.1 Planctomycetota bacterium | reverse complement strand
GGAACGTTGCGGGCACGGCCGTCTCCATCGCGGAACTCGCCCAGGAGGTCCGCAAGATCGATTGCGCCCGCCGCCTCATCGTTCTTGACACCTCCTTCTGGGGCCGCCAGGAGGAGCGCAGCGTCACGCTGGAAGGAGTGGGCTCTTCGCCCGCCCCGCCCGCTCCGCCAACCCCGCCCAATGGCGGCGGCGCCACCCCGGAACCGCCGCCCAACAACGGCACGCCCCCACCGGGCGCGTGGCGCGCGCGCCCCACTTCGCCACCCGAGGGCGCGTCCACCCCCGCGCCCGGAGCGCCGCCCGAGCCCCCCGGGCCCCAGGCCGACGGCGAGGAGCCGGGCGGCCACGTCTTCCAACTGCCCATGCTGGTGGACGACAAGACCGCCGTCTTCCTCGCCTGCGACGGAACCCAGGAAGGGGCCGCGCGCGAGGGGGCGGCGCAGGCCGAAATGTGGAGCCAGGGCGTCTTCTCTTATTATCTTCTTGACGCCCTTTCGGGCCGCGCCGATGAAGACCGCAACGGCCTCATCACGCTCGACGAGATGAGCGCCTACGTTACTCCCCGCGTCGCCAATACCGCCGGCATGCTGAACGCCAAGCAGCGTCCCACGGTGCTGCAAAACCGCGGCTTCCAGTTCGATTTCCACGCGCCCAAAGGCAACTGACCATGAGCGAACCACGAATGAACACCAATGAGGGGATCCGGGTGGCGGTGCTGGTGGAGCAAGACTACCAGGACCTCGAAGTCTGGTACCCCCTGCTCCGCATGCGCGAGGCCGGCTGCGTCGTGACCACGGTCGGCAGCGGCACGAGCGGGAAATACCACGGCAAGTACGGCTACCCCGTGGAGGCTGACACCGATGTCAGCAAGGTGACCGCGGCCGACTTCGACGCCGTCATCATCCCGGGGGGCTGGGCGCCCGACTTCATGCGTCGCGTGCCGGGCGTGATCAGTTTCGTGGCTGAGGCGAACCGGGCCGGCAAGGTGATCGCCGCCATCTGCCACGCGGGGTGGGTGTTGGCCTCGGCCGGGGTGGCGCGGGGGCGGACGGTCACCAGTTTCTTCGCCATCGCCGACGACCTCCGGAACGCCGGCGCTGAGTGGGTGGACCGCGAAGTGGTGGTGGACGGCAACCTCATCACGGCTCGCAAACCCGACGATCTTCCCGCGTTCTGCAAGGCCATCCTGGCCGCGCTGGGAGCGGCGGGATAAACTCCGTGCCGGGGCTGTACCGGGAACCACGAAGGCGAGTGGTCAGGCGTCAGTTTTCAGTTGTCAGCCGTCTGAGCACCCCCTTCCTGACAACTGACAACTGACAGTGGTTCAGGACCGCGTCGGATGAAACCGAGTGTCGCGCAACTGCGGGAACTGGCCCGGCGCATGCGCATCGACATCGTGCGCATGCTGCACGCCGCCGGCTCCGGCCACCCTGGGGGGTCGCTGTCGTGCATCGACCTGCTGGCGACTCTCTTTTCCCACGAGATCGAGCGCACCCCGCGAAACGCCGCCGACCCGGGTCGGGACCGCGTGGTGCTTTCCAAGGGCCACGCCGTGCCGGCGCTCTACGCCTGCTTGGCGCGCGCGGGGGTCATCGAGCGCGAGGAACTCTGGTCGCTGCGGCGCCTCGGCAGCCGCCTGCAGGGCCACCCCGACGTGGCGCGCCTGCCGGCGGTGGAGGCCTCCACCGGCTCGCTGGGGCAAGGCATGTCCATCGCGCAGGGCATGGCCCTCGCCGGGAAAATGGCCCGACCGGGGTTCCGCGTCTTCTGCCTGGTCGGCGACGGCGAAACGCAGGAAGGCCAAATGTGGGAGTGCGCCATGTCGGCGCCCAAGTTCGGCCTCTCCAACCTCACGGTCATCCTCGACGCCAACGGCGGGCAGATCGACGGCTTCACCAAAGACGTGATGAACATCGAACCCATCGCCGACAAGATGCGCGCCTTCGGCTGGCGGGTGCTGGAGATCGACGGCCACGACTTCCCAGCCATCCTCTCCGCGCTGGACCAGGCCCGCGCGGGCGCGGCGGCGGCGGGTGGCGCGCCGACGTACATTCTGGCGCGCACGGTGAAGGGCCAGGGCGTCAGTTTCATGGCTGGCGACTACACCTGGCACGGCAAGGCCCCCGACACGGCCCAGGCCGTGCGGGCGCTTGAGGAACTGGGCGCCGACCAAGGCGAAATCGCCGCCGTGAAGGCCACCAAGCCCCAGAAAGGCTGATGCCAAAGGCCACCCGCCAATCCTTCGGTGAAGCCCTCGCCGCGCTCGGCGAGAAGGAAGAACGCATCGTCGTTCTCGACGCCGACCTCTCCTGCTCCACGAAGTCGGAACTCTTCGCCAAAAAGTTCCCCGGCCGCTTCTTCCAGATGGGCATCGCCGAGGCCAACATGATCGGCGCCGCCGCCGGCCTGGCGCTGGCCGGGAAGGTGCCTTTCGCCTGCTCGTTCGCCTGTTTCCTCACCGGGCGGTTCGACATCATCCGCGTCTCCATCGCCTACGCGCGCGCCAACGTGAAACTGGTGGGCACGCACGCCGGCATCGGCATCGGCCCCGACGGCGTCTCCCAGCAGGGCACCGAAGACCTCGCCCTCATGCGCGCCTTGCCCGGCGTCACCGTCGTGCAGCCCGCCGACGACCGGGAGACCCGCCAGGCGGTGGAGGCCCTCGCGGCGCACGACGGACCGTGTTACCTGCGTCTCACCCGCCAGCCCGTTGACGACGTGCACGCCGAGGGCTACCGCTTCCGCCTGGGCGCGCTCGACGTGCTGCGGCCGGGGCGCGACCTGTCGCTGCTGGCCACCGGGGGAACGGTCGGCCCCGCGCTGGGCGCGGCGAAAATGCTGGCGGCGCGGGGGATCGAGGCCGAGGTGATCAACGTCCACACCATCAAGCCGCTGGACGTTGACGCCCTGGCGCGCAGCGTGTCGAAAACCGGCCGCGTGGTGACGGTCGAGGATCACACCGTGATCGGCGGAATGGGCGGCGCCGTGGCGGAAGCACTGGGCGAGCGCCACCCCGCCCCGCTGAAACGGCTCGGCCTGTTGAACGTGTTCGGCGAGTCCGGCGCATCGGACGCCCTGTATGAGAAGTATGGCCTGGACGCCCCCGGCATCGCGCGCAGCGTGGGCGCGTGGCTGCGGCCGTGACGGCGGCGCGGCGCGGCGCGCGGACCGCGGGGTAACCGTTCTCCCCTGCGCGCCATGCTGCACGACGTGGCGTCTATCGAAGAGGTTCGCGTCATCGCGGGCGCGGGTCACCACGAGAAACGCGAGGAATGAACCGCGGGGATGGTCAGGCGATCCGGCGCAGCAGCACCACGGCCTGCGCCTCCACGCATTGGCCGGCGCCGGCGGCGTCCAGCCCCTCGGCCGTCTTGGCCTTCACGCTCACCCGGTCGGGCGTCACTCCCAGCAGCAGGGCGACCCGGCGGCGCATCTCTTCCTTGTGGGCGGCCAGGCGCGGGTGCTCCAGCACGATGGTGGCGTCGGCGTTCACCACCTCGAAGCCGGCGCGGCGGGCGTCAGCCACGGCGGCCTTGAGGAAGAGTGCGGAGTCGGCCTCCTTCCAGCGCGGGTCGCCGGGCGGAAAGTGGTCGCCGAGGTCGCCGCCTCCCGCCGCGCCCCAGACGGCGTCGGCCAGCGCATGCAGCAGAACGTCGCCGTCGGAATGGGCCTCCGGCCCCACCGGCGACGGCACCGTCACGGCGCCCAGCACCAGCGGCCGTCCGGGAATCAGGCGGTGGCGGTCCCATCCCTGGCCGATGCGAAGCATACGAAAGGCGCGGGCGCGGCGGTCAAGGCGCCGGCTTCATCTCGCGGATGGTCTTGGCCGCCGCCCGCAGCCGCTCCAGAACCACGAACCGGTCAAGGGCGGCGATGGACTCATCCAGCGGCGGCGAGACGGTGGAGCCGGTGACCGCCACCCGCAGCAGCATGAAGAACTCCTTGCGGTCGAGGCCGTGGCGCGCGACGAAACGCGCCAGGAGGTCGGTGATGGTCGCCGGCTTCCAGGGCACGACCTGTTCGAACTCCTCCGTCAGCGTCTTGAGGCGCTTGGCGGTCTCCTGGCGGTCGCCGGCGTAGGGGCGAAGGAGGGCGGGGTCGCGGCCCAGGTCGTCGCGGAAGAGGAAGTCGGTGTAGCGGGCGAAGTCCGACAACTTGTCGAGCCGGTCATGCAGGAAATGCGCGGTCTTCTCGAACCACCGTCCGGCGTGCTCCTTGAGCAGCGCGGCGATCTCGTCCACCGACTTCCGCCGGATGTGGTCGCCGTTGATGGCCTCCAGTTTCTTCAGGTCGAACACCGGGCCGCCGGTCTTCACGCGATCGATATTGAAGTGCGCGAAAAACTCCTCCAGCGTGAAGCGGTCCACCTCCGTCCCGTCCTCTTTGGGCGGCATCGACCACCCTTGCAGCGCCAGGAAGTTGAGCAGCGCGGCGGGCAGGTAGCCGGCGTCGCGGTAGTAGTTCAGCGAACAGGGGTTCCGGCGCTTGGAGATCTTCGACTTGTCCTGGTTGCGCAGCAGCGGCATGTGAATGAACTCGGGCGGCGGCCAGTCGAACGCGCGGTAGAGAAGCACGTGCTTGGGCGTCGACGAGATCCACTCCTCGGCGCGGATGACGTGGGTGATCTCCATCAGGTGGTCGTCAACCACGTTGGCCAGGTGATAGGTCGGGTAGCCGTCGGCCTTGAGCAGAATCTGGTCGTCAATCTCCCGCCCCTGGAAGGCGATGGCCCCCCGCAGGCGGTCCTGGCATACCACCTCTTCTTCCTTCGGCGCCCGCAGCCGCACCGTGAACGGGGCGCGCTCGGCCACAAGCGCCTCGACCTCACCGGGGGGCAGGTCGCGGCACCGGCCGTCGTACCCCGGCGACCGCTTGAACCGCTGCTGGTCGAGGCGCATCTCTTCCAGCCGTTCCTTGGTGCAGAAGCAGCGGTAGGCGGCGCCCGACTCGATAAGCGTTTTGGCGTGTTGCTGGTAGATCGCCGTCCGCTCCGACTGGCGGTAGGGGCCGAACGGCCCGCCAACGTCCGGCCCTTCGTCCCAGGAAAGGCCGAGCCAGCGGAGGGAGGCGAAGATCATCTCTTCCGAGTCGCGGTTGGAGCGGGCCTGGTCGGTGTCCTCGATGCGAAGGACGAACTTCCCGCGGTGCTGGCGGGCGAACGCCAGGTTGAACAGCGCGATATAGGCGGTGCCCACGTGGGGGTCGCCCGTGGGCGAGGGCGCGATGCGGACGCGGACCGGACGAGTCATGCCTGGAAACAAGGTTCTGGAACTGGCGGCCGACGGTTGACGCCGTGGCTCCAGGCGATTGTCCGACGGCCGCGGCCCGGTTGCAACGCCGGAGAGCGGATTCGCCCCACAATGTCGCTTGCCTTCGCGGAGCGGCTGGTCTAGGATACCCATGCTATCTCTCGACCCGGGAGCGTTTCCCGGGTGCATGGTGGTGGGTGGAGGGTCCGTTGGACGGCCCGGTGACCCATAGCCAATTCGAGGATGAGTCCAGCCCGGCCCGCGGCGCCCCGGCCCCGGCCGCGCCGGACGCGAGCCAATCACAGACCAAACAGCGGATACGGTTCCGTTTCAGCAAGGCCGGGGACATCCGGTTCATTTCCCACCTGGACCTGTTGCGTCTCTTCGAGCGCGGCCTGCGCCGCGCCGGGCTGCCCGTCGCGTTCAGCGAGGGTTTCAACCCCCGCCCGCGGATCTCCTGTCCCCTCAGTCTGGGAACCGGCATAGCCGGGCGGGAGGAGGTGGTCGAGTTTCGCTTCACCGAGCGGCTCGATCCCCATGAGGCGGCGCGGCGGCTCTCCGAGGCGATGCCGGCGGGGATTGCGTTCCACGCGCCGGAGGAAGTGCGACCGGGGGATCACGCCCGTGTGGTGGAGGTGCACTACGAAGTCGCCCCGCGCTCCGCGCTGGGCGTCGAACAGGAGGAGTTGGACGCGCTGATGGCTCGCGCGACCGCGCCGGTCACCGTGACCCGCGGCGGGCGCACGGCCACCATCGACGCGCGCGCGCATCTCGTGGCGCTCACGGCCGCCGGCGACGTGATACAGATCGTCGCCGCGGTCGGGTCGGCGGGCTCCGCCCGCCCGGAGCACGTGCTGCGCGCCCTCGGCCGGCCGTTCGGCCGCGGCCCCCTGTTCATGACCCGCACCCGCGTGATCCTCGCCCCACAGCCGCGCCGCGAACACCGTATCCGCCCCGAGCCACGAAAGGCAGGGGACGATCTCCATGACTCCCGACGACCGCCATCCACCGCCCCGCCGGACGCGCCGCCGCGCGCCGGCCCCGATCCAGAGGCGCGCCCCGTCACGTACTGACCCGGCCGCTTCGGCTTCATCCACCTCGTTCGGCCCCTCGGTTCCCGTCGAACCCCGGCGCGGCCCCTTGGCCGCCGGCCCTTCGGGCGGTCCGCGCCGGCGCGGGCACCGCGGCGGGCGCGGCCGCACCCACCGCGCCGATCACCCCCTCGGCGCCGGCGGCGGCGCGCCCACCGACCCCCGCCCGCTGGATCGCCTCATCGAACCGGCCGCGCCCCGCGTCCCCGCCGGCCCGGCTTTCGCCCAGCCACGGCCGCGCGACGACCATCGCCGCGCCGACACGACCGCGCCCCGCTCCCCCGCCGGTCGCGCGTTCCCCGGCTCCGCGCCGGGCGCCG
>JACQVU010000353.1 GCA_016209585.1 Planctomycetota bacterium | reverse complement strand
GTGGGGCCGCGGGTGACGGACGGGGCGTGGGGGCGCAGGTCAGATACTGCGATGCCGCGCGTGGCATTCCGTTCCCGACCGGTTCCGGGATCGAGATCGACGATCTAAGGAACCCTGGTGAACGCGCCCGACTCGTACGGCGACTTTTTCCTGAAGGAACAGGATCGCTTGCTCTTCGGAAGCAAGTTCGCAAGCAAGTGATGTGCGCCATCGTTGACACGAACTGGAAAGGCATGTGGATCGCGCGACAGATTCACCCCGCGGTCCAGGCGCTTGACGCCTACCTGAAACGGGACGGACGTCTAAGGAGGCCGGCCGAAAACAGCGGTGATTCGCGTGGTAGGATTCCGTGCCGGCTGGTTTCCATGCCCCCCTTCGCCCTCACCACCGACCTCAAGCCCGCCGGCGATCAGCCCAAGGCCATCGCGGACCTGGTGCGCGGCTTCAAGGAGCAGCGCTTGCCGGCGCAGGCGCTCATGGGGGTCACGGGGTCGGGCAAAACGTTCACCATGGCCAACGTCATTCGCGAGGTCGGCCTGCCCACCCTGGTCATGTCGCATAACAAAACGCTGGCGGCGCAACTCTACGCCGAGTTCCGCGACTTCTTCAAAAAGAACGCCGTCGAGTACTTCATCTCCTACTACGACTTCTACCAGCCCGAAGCCTACATCCCGCAGCGCGACATCTACATCGAGAAAGACGCCTGCATCAACGACGACATCGATCGCCTGCGCCTCTCCGCCACCGCCACGCTGCGCACGCGGAAAGACGTGGTGATCGTGGCGTCGGTCTCCTGCATTTACGGCCTCGGCGACCCCAACGACTACTCCGACATGGTCTGCCGCGTCGAACGCGGCGCCCACGCGGCCCGCGACGCCATCCTCGCCCGGCTGGTCGACATGCAGTACAGCCGCGGCGATTTCGACCTCAAGCGCGGCACGTTCCGCGTGCGGGGCGACGTGGTCGAGATTTCCCCGGCCTACGAGGAGGTGACCTACCGCGTCGAGTTCTTCGGCGACGAGGTCGAGCGGATCGAATGCGTCGACCGCCTCACCGGCGAGTGCCTGGAGACCTACGACGCCGTCACCATCTACCCGGCGAAACACTTCGTCATGCCGGCGGAACGCATCGCGTGCGCCGTGCGCACCATCGGCGAGGAACTGGAAGAACGCTACGCGCAACTTCGCGCGCAGGAAAAGATGATCGAGGCCGAACGCCTGCGCACCCGCGTGCGTTACGACCTGGAACTCTTGCAGGAGGTGGGAACCTGCCCGGGCATCGAGAACTACTCCCGCCACCTCACCGGCCTGCCTCCCGGCCAGCGCCCCTATTGCCTGATGGACTATTACCCGGAGGAGTTCCTGGTCATCGTCGACGAGTCCCACGTGACGGTGCCGCAGATTCGCGCCATGTACGCCGGGGATCGCTCGCGCAAGGAGACGCTCGTGAATTACGGCTTCCGGCTGCCGTCGGCGCTCGACAACCGGCCCATGACGTTCGACGAGTGGGAGGCCAAGGCCCGCCGCCTGCTCTTCGTCAGCGCCACGCCCGGACCGTACGAGTTGCAGCGCACGGCCGGCGTGGTGGTCGAACAGGTCATCCGCCCCACCGGCCTCGTGGACCCCCGGATCAGCGTCTTCCCCACCAGGGGGCAGGTGCTGCACCTCATGGCCGCCATCCGGGAGCGGGCGAAGAAGGGCGAGCGCACCCTGGTGACCACTCTGACAAAACGCATGGCGGAGGAGATCGCCCGGTATTTCGAGGCCGAGGGGGTGAAATGCCGCTGGATGCACTCCGAGGTGCAGGCCATCGAGCGCGTGGAGATCCTCCGCGAACTCCGCGAGGGCGCCTTCGACGCCCTGGTGGGCGTCAACCTGCTGCGTGAGGGGCTGGACCTTCCGGAAGTGACGCTCGTGGCCATCCTCGACGCCGACAAGGAGGGCTTCCTGCGCTCCGAAACCTCGCTCATCCAGACCATCGGCCGCAGCGCCCGCAACGTGGGCGGCGAAGTCTACCTCTATGCCGATACCGTCACCGGCAGCATGCGCCGCGCGATGGACGAAACCGAACGCCGCCGCGCCCTGCAGACGGAATTCAACCGCCTCCATGGCATCACGCCGGAGACGATCATCAAAGCCATCAAGCGCGGCATCGAAGACGAGATCGCCGCGCAAAAAGTCGTCCGCGCCGCCATCCGCCGCCGCGAACCCGACGCCAGGGCCATCGAGGCGCTGGGCGAACTGGAGAAGGAAATGTACGACGCCGCCTCGCGCCTGGAGTTCGAGCGCGCCGCCGAGTTGCGCGACCGCATCGTGCGCCTGCGCGGCCAGAAACCAGCAGCCGCAGCCGCAGCCGCCGCTGCCGGACCGCCCCCCCGCGCGTCGGCGGCGCCCCCCGGCGGCCGGCCGCGGGGCAGGCGGCGGCCGGATCGTCCCCTTCCGGACAACTGACAACTGGTTACTGACAACTGATTTCGGAATTCGGAGTAATATGTCGAGGGTGCCCGACGCCGCCTCGGCACGTTCGCAGCCGGGCGGAGCGCGAATGGTCCACCGAAACAGGCTCTACGGTGGACTGTTCCCTCTCCGCCTCCGCGGGTCGCAGACCGCTCACCCTGGCCCGTCGGGGCTTCGCCATGTCCGACCGCTGGCTCCGCCTCACGCTGACGCTCACCCTCGTGGTCCTCGCGGGGCTGGCGCTTTTCTCGCTGTTCGTGCTTCTTCGCCAACCTTCCGCCGCCGACGCGCGTCCGCTGGCGCTGGCGCCTTTGCCGGCGCCGGACGCGGGCGAGCGGGAGGTGGAGTTCAACGTGTTCCACGCCGCCCGCGCGCGCGACCCCGCGGACGAGGCGGCCGGCCCCGAAGCGGCGGTGAGCGCGGACACCACCGGCGGCGGGCCCGCGTCGGAAGCCGTTCCGACCCCGGAGGAGGCGCGCGATCTCCTGGTGACGGCTGGCCGGCGGTACATCTCGCGCGACCACCGCTGGCTGGCGCCGATCCGCGCGCTGGTGCCGGATCACGCCGGCCTGGCGCTGGCCGTCTCCCGCGAGTTGCTGACGGACCCCCGCCCGCTGGTGGCCGGGAAGGTGGGCGCCATCAAGGCGCTGGGGCGGCTGGGCGGGCCGGAGGCGCTCACCCTGCTGCTGCTGGCGGCGGAGAGCGATCCCAACACGTTCGTGCGCCGGACGGCGATCGAAGAACTGGAGGCGCTGGGCGAGAACCCCGGCGTCTCCGCGCGCCTGATCGCGGCGGCGGAGCGCGAGCGCGACGAATCTCTGCGCGCCCGCCTGCTGGCGGCGGCGGGGCAGGTGGGGGTGGCGGCCGACCTGTCCGGGCTGTACGCCAT
>JACQVU010000346.1 GCA_016209585.1 Planctomycetota bacterium | reverse complement strand
GTGTTGGGTCCAGAACCCAACACCCAGCACCCAACACTGCCCTACACGCACATCAACTCCTTGTAGTTCCGCGCCGCCTTGCCCAGCACGTACGCGGCGCGCCGCAGCCGCCGCTTGCCCTTGCCCGACAGCGGCTGGGCAAGGTGCCGCCGGCCGGCCCGCTGACGTTTCAACTGGCCGCTCTTGGTGACCTTGAAACGCTTGGCGATGGACTTGCTGGGTTTCATCTTCGGCATGGCTTCGCTCCGTTGGGATCGTCCACCACTTCTCCCGCCAGCCGCTACGGCGCCGACGCGGGCTTGGCGCCAACCGCCGCGCCCACCGGGGCGGGATCGGCGGACGCGCCCCCACCCTTGGCCGCCGGCGCAGCCGCCGCCACGACCGCACCCTTCGGGGCGGCAGCGGACGCGGAGGCGGGCACTGGAGCCGCCGCCGCGGCCGGCGCCTTCCCGCCCGATGCGGCAGTGGTGGCGGCCTTCGCGGGCGATCCAGGGGCGGTGGCGGACGCCACGCCCGCGCCCGCGGCAGGCGCTGCTGTGCCCGGCGCCGCCGGCGGGCGCGTGGGGCCGGGATGTTTCCGGCCGCCCTTGGCGGGGGCCATGACGACGTTCATCTTCTTGCCCACGAACTGTGGTTCGCGGTCCACCTTGGCGACGTCCGCCAGTTGCTGGATGACGTTCTCAATCACCTCGCGGCCCAGCGCGCCGGCGAAAGTCTTCTCCCGCCCCTTGAACCAGACGGTGAACTGCACCTTGTCGCCGTCGGCCAGGAACTCCCGCGCCTTGTTGAGTTTCGTCTGGAAGTCGTGGTCGCCGGTGGCGGGCCGGAGACGCAGTTCCTTCAGCGCCATCTGGTGCGCCTTGGCGCGGCTCTTGGCCTCCTTCTTCTGCTGGGCGTACTTGAACTTGCCGTAGTCCAGGATCTTGCACACCGGCGGCTTGGAGTCGGGCTGCACTTCCACCAGGTCCAGCCCGGCCTCCTCCGCCAGGCGCAGGGCGACCTCGCGCGTGATGACGCCCACGTGGCCGCCGTCGGCGCCGATCACGCGCAGTTCCAGCGCGCGAATCTTGTCATTGTACCGAACTTTGTCTTCGGGCTGGGGGACGAACCCCCGCCGAAGGGGAGGACCGCGACGTCGGGTCATTCAGGATTCCCAAAACAGCGACCGCGTCCGGGGCCGCTCGGACGCCTCGTGCGCCTCGCCAGCCCGTCACACCCGGACTTCACCGACCACCTGCCGCGGCCCGCCGTATTTCATCGAGGAACGCGCTGAAGGGACGGGGCCCCAGGTCGCCCTCGCCGCGCTTGCGCACGGCGACTTGGCCGGACTGCGCTTCAGAGGCGCCAATTATCAGCATGTAGGGCACCTTTTCAAGCGAAGCCTCCCGGATTTTCGCACCCACCTTCTCGTTCCGCCAGTCGGTCTCCACCCGGAACCCCTCGGCCGTCAACTTCGCGGCCACGTCGCGGCAGTAGCCGTGGTCCGCGTCGGTGATCGGCAACACCTTCACCTGCACCGGCGAGAGCCACGCCGGAAACTCCCCGGCGTACTGCTCGATCAGGATGCCCAGGAACCGCTCGATGCTGCCGAACACCGCGCGATGGATCATCACCGGCCGCGCCGGCTTCGACTCGCGGTCGAAGTAGGTGAGATCGAACCGCTCCGGCATTGAGAAGTCCAACTGCACCGTGCCGCACTGCCACGACCGGGCCAGCGCGTCCCGCACGTGCAGGTCGATCTTCGGCCCGTAGAACGCGCCGTCGCCCGGATTGACCTTGTGCTCGATCCCCGCCTCAGCCAGCGCCTGTTTCAGCGCGGCCTCGGCCTTCTCCCACGTCTCCAGCGTGCCGGTGTGCTTCTCCGGCCGGGTGGAGAGTTCAAAGCGCAGGTCCTCGAACCCGAAGATCCGGTAAACCCGGCGGATGAGCCGTAACACGCCCAGCACCTCTTCCTGAATCTGGTCGGCCCGGCAGAAGATGTGGGCGTCGTCCACGATGAAGTTCTGCACCCGGAACAACCCGTGCCGCACCCCCGTCAGTTCCTTGCGGTGCACCCGCCCCAGTTCCGCCATCCGAATGGGCAGATCGCGGTAACTGCGCCGCGTGTTCGCGTAGATCACCGTGTGACCCGGACAGTTCATCGGCTTCACCGCGAACGCCTGCCCGTCGGCCTCCTTCTCGCAGAAAAACATCTTGTCCGCGTAGTGCTCGTAGTGCCCCGACCGCCGCCACATCTCCTCGTTCAAAATCAGCGGCGTCAGCACCTCCTGGTAGCCCTCCTCCGCATGGATGCGGCTCCAGGTCTCGCACAACAGCCGGTAGAGCGTGGCCCCTTTCTGATGGAAAAAGGGCATCGCCGGCGCAACCTCGTGAAAACTGAACAGGTCCTGTTGCTTGCCGATCACCCGGTGGTCGCGCCGCTTGGCCTCCTCCAGCCGGTTCAGATACTCGTCCATCTCCTTCTTCGACGGGAAGGCGATCCCCCGCACCCGCTGCAGGCTGATCCCCCGCTCGGCGCTGCCCTGCCAGTAGGCGCCCGCGACCGACATGAGTTTCACCGCGCCGATCTTCCCCGCCCGCTTCACGTGCGGGCCGCGGCAGAGATCCTCGAATTCGCCCGTCCGGTAGAGCGTGATCCGCTGCCCCTCCAGCCGGCCCTGAAGGTGCTCCTTCTTCAGCCCCTCGCCTCGACGCTCCGCCCAGGCCACGGCCTCGTCGAACGGAAGTTCAACCCGCTCGAACGGCTCGTCCCGCTTGATGATCCGCGCCATTTCGGCCTCGATGGCCGGGAAGTCGTCGGGCGTGATCGTCCGGTGGCCGATCTTGAAGTCGTAGTAGAAGCCGTTCTCCTCCGGCGGGCCGTACCCCAGTTCCACGCCCGGACCGTAGAGGTTCTTCACCGCCGCGGCCAGGACGTGGGCGGCGGAGTGGCGGGTGACGCCCAGCGCCTTCTCCGACTTCTCGGTGACGATGGCCAGCGCGGCGTCAGCCTCCATCACGTGGTCGAGGTCGACCAGTTCCTCGCCCACCACCCCGGCGAGCGCCGCCTTCGCCAGCCCCGGCCCGATGGCCGCGGCCACCTGGCGCACCGTGACCCCCCGGGGCTGCGCCAGCGTCTTGCCGTCCGGCAGCGTAATGGTGATGGTCGCGGCGGTTCCTGTAGTCACGTCGGCTGCGGTCCTTCCCCCGTCTTCCCCGCCCGGCCAGTGTGTTCGGCCGGGCAAAAGGGGTTTCTACTCTACGCCCGCCGCCCGCGGGGATCAATGAGAAACGGCTGGAGGGAGTGCAGATCGATCTTGTATGCGCCTTCATACCGCCGCCTGATGCTCCTTGAGTCCGCGCCCGTTCTACATCACGCCCCGTCTCAGTCGTCGGCGTCGCTTGGCGATCTTGGCATTGAACTTGTACGACCTCGTTGCCAAATCAGGTGTCTCCCGTTATTCTTGTTCATCGTACAGGATGAATTCTCCAGAAGGGGCGAGGTTCCGCGCGCGCCATGACCGACGCGGGTTTCCAATCTCCGGACCAGGACGGCGCGGTTCCGCCCGACCACGACTCCGCGGAAGGCGTCGCGTCGGGCGCTGCTTCTTCCGCGGAAGGCGTCGCATTCGACGCCGCTTCTTCCGCGGTCGCCGGCAAGACCTCCGCCGATTCCCAGCGCCATTACCCCAC
>JACQVU010000003.1 GCA_016209585.1 Planctomycetota bacterium | reverse complement strand
GTGATGAAAAGTACGGTACACAGGAGAGTTCATGGAGGGCGCCATGTCCCGCAACCAGGCTCGCCTTGTGCTCGTGTTCGCCGTCCTGCTCGCCGCCACCTTCAGCATGGCATGCCTCGGTGGCGGAGGCTCATCGTCACTCGCGCCGCTCGGCCCCAAGCCCAGCGCACCCACCGGGCTGGCGGCGTCGGCCGGCGATCGCCGCGTGGACCTTACCTGGACGGCGGCCACCGGCGCGGCCACCTACACCGTCTACCGCGACGCCACCCCGAACCTCGTCCCTTCCGACGCCAACCGCCTGGCGGCCGGCGTCACGGCGGCGGCCTACGCCGACACCTCGGCGCTGAACGACGTGACCTATTACTACGCGGTCACCGCGGCCAGCGCCGGGGGCGAAGGTGCGGCCTCGGCCGTGGTCAGCGCGCGCCCCACGTCGGCGAACGTTCCCCCGGTGGCGCCGGACCCCGTCTCGGCCTCAGCCACCTCCACCGCCATCCGCGTCACCTGGACGGCGGTCACGGGCGCGACCTCTTATCGCGTGTATCGCTCCTCGTCGCCCAACGTGCCCATCGACACCGGCGCCCAGATCGCCGACGTTCCGGCGCCCGCCACCTCCTACGACGACGCCGCCGCCACGCCGGGCAACACCTACTTCTACGTGGTGCGGGCGGTGAACGCCTTCGGCGCCAGCCAGCGCTCGAACATCGTGGGGCCGGTGTCGCGCGCCAACGCGCTCGCCGCCCCCACCGGCCTCACGGCCACGGCTGGCAACGCCAAGGTTGACCTCTCGTGGACGGCGGTTTCCGGCGCCACGGCCTACAAGGTGTACCGCAGCAACGCCCCCGCGCCCGTCACCAGCGGCGCGCTGCTGGCGACGGTGAACGCGCCCACCGTGACCTATTCCGACGCCACGGCCGTCAACGGCACGCTGTACTACTACGTGGTCACGACGGTGGGCGGGCCGTCGGACTCCGGCCCCTCGAACGAAGTGAGCGCCACCCCCGCCGCCGGCGGCGCCCCGCCCACCGCGCCCACCGCGCTCACGGCCACCCCCGGAAACGGCCGGGTGGACCTTTCGTGGACGGCGTCCGCCGGCGCCACCACCTACAACGTCTACCGCGCGACGGCGGCCAGCGTGCCGATCACGGGCACGCCGCTGGGCGTCGTCAGCGCGCCGGTGACCACCTACGCCGACACCACCGTCACCAACGGGACGACCTATTTCTACGTGGTGACGGCGGTGAACGCCTCCGGGCAGAGCGCCGCGTCGAACGAGGTGAGCGCCGCCCCCACCCCCGGCACCGGCGCGCCGCCCGCGCCCACGGGCCTAGTGGCCACCGGGGGGAACGCGCAGGTGAGCCTCTCGTGGACGGCCGCCGGCGGCGCCACGTCGTACCGCGTTTATCGCGCCACGGCGCCGGGCGTGCCAGCCACCGGCACGCCGCTGGCCACGGTCAACGCGCCCACGGTGACCTACACCGACGCCACGGCGACCAACGGGACGACCTACTACTACGTCGTCACCGCCGTGAACGCCGGCGGCGCCAGCGCGGCCTCCAACGAGGCCAACGCCACGCCCACCGCGCCCGGCAGCCCGCCCAGCGCGCCCACCGGGCTGGTGGCGACGGCCGGGGCGGGCAAGATCGACCTCTCGTGGAACAGCGTCTCCGGCGCCGTCACCTACAAGGTCTGGCGCGGAACCGCGCCCGGCGTGACCGCCACCGGCTCGCCGCTGGCGACGGTGAACGCCCCGACGGTCACCTACTCCGACGCCACCGCCGCCAACGGCACGACCTACTATTACGTGGTCACGGCTGAGAACGCCAACGGCGCCAGCGTCGTGTCGAACGAGGCCAGCGCGACGGTGAACGCCCTCCCGGTGGCGCCCACCGGCCTGACCGCCACGGCGGGGAACGCTTTCGTCCTGCTGAAATGGACCGGGTCGGCCGGGGCCACCGGGTACCGCATCTATCGCGCCACGGCGCCTTCGGTTCCCATTTCCAGCGGCGGCGGAACGCCGCTCTACAGCGGCGTGAAGCAGACCTCCTACGTGGACGGCGCGGTGACCAGCGGAACGACCTATTACTACGTGGTGACGGCCGTGAACGGCGCGGGCGAGAGCGGCGCGAGCAATGAGGTCAGCGCCACGCCCACGGCGGCGTGGAAGGTGGTCTTCCCCTTCGGCACCACCAACACGCTCTGGGGGCTGTGGGGGTCCGGTCCGTTCGACGTGTACGCCGTGGGCTACAACGGCGTCATCCTGCGGTCGCTCGACGGCGGGGCGTCGTGGGACACGCTCTCCGCCGCCGGCAGCACGGCGGAGTTCAAAGACGTGTGGGGGCCGCAGGCCGGCGAACTCTACGTGGTGGGCGCGAGCGGAACGATCCTGAAGAGCGTCGACGGCGCGACCTTCACGGCCTCGCCCTCGGGAACGACGCAGAACCTGGAGGGCGTCTTCGGCGCGCCCGACGCATCCGCCATCTGGGCGGTGGGAGCGGCGGGAACGATCCAGAAGAGCACGGATCGCGGCGTCTCCTGGACGGCGCAGGGCGTGGGGGCCGGGGTGGACTTCCTGGCGGTCTGGGCCTACGACGCGCAAAACGTCTTCGCCGTCGGCAAGGGCGGCAAGGTGTACGCCACGACCAACGGCGGCGCGGCGTGGAGCGCCCAGACCAGCAACACCACGAAAGACCTGCACGCGGTGTTCGGCGTCACCGACAAGGAGGTCTACGCCTCTGGCGACAGCGACGCCTTCATTGCCACCACCAACGGCGGGGCGGCGTGGTCGGTGAAGACCATCGGCTCCAGCGTGGTGAACTTCCACGGGGCGTGGGCGCCGTCGTCGCAAAACGTGATCATCGGGGGAACGTCCGGCAAGGTCTACGCCACCGCCGACGGCGGGGCGACGTTCACGGCGCAGGCGTCGAACTCCACGGCGCGGTTCGAGGACATGTGGGGCTTCGGCGCCTCCGACGTCTGGGGCAGCGGCAGCAGCGGCACGGTGATGCACTGGGGCGGCTCCACGTGGGCCAACAAGGGGGGGTCGGGGGTGAGCAGCGCGCTGTTGTGGGACATCCAAGTGGTGAACAAGAACAGCATCTACGTGGTGGGCGACCAGAGCACCATTCTCCATTTTGACGGGAACACCTGGGTCCCGCAGACGGTCCCGTCGCCCCCCGGTCCGGGGCAGCGGGTGTGGGCGGTGTGGGGGTCGAGCGACAACTTCGTCTGGTCGTGCGGCATTGACGGCGCCTCGGGCGCGCCACTGGTGCTCAACACCACCAACGTCGGCGCCACCTGGGGGAACGCCACCACGGCGGCGAACTTCGGCACGGTCTTCCCGTTCGAGTTGACGGGCTTCGGCGCGACCGACGTCTGGATCGTGGGCGGCGTCAACGGTCCCAAGGTGCGCCGCACGCTGGACGGCGGAACCACCTGGTCGTCGATCACCATGCCGGCCAGCACGCCGGCCAACCTCAACCGCGTCTTCGGCCCCGACGCCGACCATCTCTTCATCGCGGCCGACGCCGGCAAGGTTTACGCCACCGCCAACGCCCGGGCGACGCCGCCCACCTGGACCTCGGCCACCACCAACACCACCAAGAACGTCCTTGGTGTGTGGGGGTCGAGTCTGAACAACATGTATTGCTGTGACGACGGCGGCGGCATCTTCCGCTCCACCAACGGCGGGACCAGCTGGTCGGCGGTGACCTCGGGCGTCACCACGAAACTCTGGCAGGTCTGGGGCGACGTCTCCGGAGCGCCACTTTACGCCGTGGGGGCCTCCGCGAAGGTGCTCAAGTCCACCAACGGCACGACGTTCACCGCCGAAACGCTGCCGGCCTCCGTGCCCGCCACGGCCGAGTTCGCCGAACTGATGGGCACGAGCGGCAACGAGTTGTGGGTGGTGGGCCTCGACAACCCCGCCGCGCCCACCTCGGCGCTTATCCTGCGGTACCGTTGAATTCTCGAAACGTGATACCATGACGCGCGGGACGCCCCGGCGGCCCTGGAGTCACCGTTATGATAGCTGCTGATGTTCGCAAGGTGTTTCGCAAGCGCCCGTTCCGGCCCCTGGAAATCGTGCTCTCCTCTGGCGAGCGTTTCCGCTGCTTGTCCCCGGAAATGACGATCGGCGAAACGATGATGGCCGTGCTGGACGACGACGGTGGCATCGCGCTCCTGGATGTCGCGGCCATTACCTCCATCCGCCATGTCCGCCAGGCACGCCGTTCGAAAGGGGCTTCGAAGGCGACGTGATGTGTGATGTCGCGGGTGTGATTGATTGGCGACTACCGCGCGCCACCACCATGATGGTCTTCCGCGCGCCGCGGGTCAGGCGACGACGCCCCGCGCCTCGCTGTCGTTCCCCCGTGTGCCACGCCCTCCGATCCGAGTCTCCCGGTCCGGGCCGCCAAATCCGAACATCTAATGCCCACGCTGGCGCTCCTGGATATTGGCGACCCGCCGCCGCTGGGCGTGACGCCGGAAAGCATGCACGCCTTCGTGATCCGCAAGGAGCGGCACGGCTCGCCGCGGGTCTCGTTCCAGCGCGAAGTGGTGCCGGTCTGGCAACCCGGCCCGCGCGAAGTGCTGGTCTACGTGATGGCGGCCGGCGTCAACTATAACGGCGTCTGGGCCGGCCTGGGCAAGCCGCTGTCCGTGCTGGACGCGCACCGCCACCCGTTCCACGTCGCCGGTTCCGACGCCGCCGGCGTCGTCTGGGCCGTCGGGCCGGGCGTCACCCGCTGGAAGGTGGGCGACGAAGTGGTCGTGCACTGCAACCGCACCTGCGGCGATTGCGAGTACTGCAACGGCGGCGATCCCATGCTCTGCCGCCAGCAGGCCATCTGGGGTTACGAGACGCCCGACGGCGCCTTCGCGCAGTTCACCCGCGCCCAGACCCAGCAACTGCTTCCCAAGCCCCCGCACCTCTCCTGGGAGGAAGCCAGCTGCTACACTCTGGTGCTCTGCACCGCGTATCGCATGTTGCACGGTTTCCCGCCGCACGACGTGAAGCCCGGCATGAACGTGCTCGTCTGGGGCGGCGCGGGCGGGCTGGGCAGCATGGCCGTGCAACTGGTGAAGAACGCGGGGGCCAACGCCATCGCCGTGGTGTCGTCGCCGGCCAAGGCCGAGTTCGTTAAGCGTCTGGGCGCCGCAGCCGTCATCAACCGCGGCGAGTTCGAGTGTTTCGGCCGCCTGCCGGAGACGAAAGACCCCGAGGCCTACGGCGCCTGGTTGAACGCCGCGCGCAAGTTCGGCAAGGCCATCTGGGACTTCACCGGCAAGGGCAACGATGTTGACATCGTGTTCGAACACCCCGGCGAGCAGACCTTCCCGCTCTCCTGCTTCATCGTGAAGCGTGGTGGCATGGTGGTCTTCTGCGGCGCCACCACCGGCTTCAACCTCACCTTCGACGCCGCCTACGTCTGGATGCGCCAGAAGCGCATCCAAGGCTCGCACTTCGCCACCTTCGCCCAGTGCGCCGCCGCCAACCGGCTGGTGGCGCAGAAAAAGATCGACCCGGCCTTATCGCGCGTCTTCCCCTTCGACGAGTGCCCCGAAGCGCACGAACTCATGCACGCCAATCGCCACCCTGAAGGGAACATGTGCGTGCTGGTGAACGCGCCTCGGCCCGGCCTGCGCACGCTCGCCGAGTGCCGCTGACCGCCCTTCGGAGAACAGTTGTCAGTGGTCAGTTGTCAGTGGTCAGTTGTCAGTGGTCAGTTGTCAGTGGTCAGTTGTCAGT
>JACQVU010000345.1 GCA_016209585.1 Planctomycetota bacterium | reverse complement strand
GTAGGCTCACACGAAGGCACGAAGACACGAAGGGGGCTGGCGAAAGAGAAGAGAACTGGGGGCGTCCGGCGGGTCGTCAATGCGCTGCGGGCGCTCGTTTCTTCCCGTCTTCGTGTCTTCGCGCCTTCGTGTGAACATCAGAAGGGAATGGTCCGGCGGGTCGTCAATGCGCTGCGGCACTTCGTCTCTTCCCGTCTTCGTGTCTTCGTGCCTTGGTGTGAACCAGCCCCGCCAGTGAATGCGCGACACCGGCGAGGTCGAGCGCCTGCCCACCCCCGGCAGCGCGTACGCGGGCGACCCGAAAATCGCGGAGAGGTGCGAGTGAGGCCCGGGACTCCCACGCGACGGCGACGTTTCCACTTCCGGCGAATGGCGTACGGAGTTATGCTGAGAATCGGAAGGCGGGATGAAGGAGGGAGTTCCCATGAGCCTGGCGGACGAGAAGGGACGGCTCGAGTGCATGGGGCACGTCGAAACGGAGCGACCCATGGACAAGACCGTGCGGGACATTCGCCGGGAAAACCTGGAACGCGCCAGGGCGATATATGACCAGCGCCTGAAGCAGACGCTTGAACCGGAGCACAACGGCAAGGTGATCATTGTCCACGTTGAAACCGGCGAGTACTGCATGAATGAGAACCCGGTCGACGCCCTCGACGAGTTCGAAAGCAAGCACCCCGGCGCGAACTACGGGATACTGCGCGTCGGGCACAAGGCCATGTATCGCTTCGGGACTTTGCCGTCGTGAGTTCCATCGTCGGTCGGTTCGAGAACCGCGTCGCGCTGATACACCTTTCCATCGGCGGGGAGGAGTTTTCCAACGTCGTCGTGGACACCGGGTATTCGGGCGCGCTTGCCGTTACCCCTGAGATCGCGCGGAGGCTCGGCGCTCTTCTCCCGTCGAACGTCGAGGCGGAGACCTTCGCCGACGGATGGGTCTCTTTTCCCAGCGCGCGAATCTCCGTCGAGTGGTTCGGACGGGAAATCGAACTGATCGCCGTCATCCTCGAAAACCAGACCATCATCGGCATGGACCTGCTCTACGGCACGCGCATGGTGGTCGACGAGATGAACGGCGTGCTGACCATCGAAGCGTCTGGGGAAGGCGCGGCCTGATCCCGTGGATCGGGACTCCGTAGCACACGCGCCTTTCGGCCCTCACCGGGAATAGCGATGTGCGGCCCGAAGGGGAAGCCGCATGATAGATCGCCGCGCCGTTATGTCTCGCTCGCCGACGGCATCGTACGAATGCACGAAGGGGAAAAGGGGGCTGGCGTAAAAGAAGAAACGGGGGCGTCCGGCGGGTCGTCAATGCGCTGCGGTCGCTCGTTTCTTCCCGTCTTCGTGTCTTCGCGCCTTGGTGTGAACCAGCCCCGCCAGCCAGTGTGTTTCCGAAGAACTCCTTTCTCGGCGTTCTCTCGCGCAAAAAACTCTCGGTGGTGAATCTGCCGCCGCGGCGCGGGGGCCGCGCGCGGTTTTTCGGCAACTTTTCCGTGCCGCCGGCGTCTCATCTTGGGTAGAGTGATCGTTCACCCTGTAGGAATGACGTCGCAGTCGGCACGCGGGCGGGCGGCGGTTCGTCGCCCGCGCGCCGCGCGCGCCGGCCGTTCACGCCGGCGCGGATCACCCCATCGGAAGCACTCCGAGGGGTCGCCGAAGGAGCCATCCATGACCTCCGCACGCCCGCGCTCTCTCCGCTCAATCTTCCGGTGGCTCGCTCCGACCGCGTTCGTGGCGGCCGCGCTCCTGGTCGCGGTCTGGCAGGTCATGCCGGCGCGGGAGGCGCTGGCGCGGGAGGAGAAGGCGGGCGATCTGTTCGAAGAGGCGACCAGGAACTTCGAGAAGAAGTCGTGGAAGAAGGCTCGCGAGGGGTACGCCAAGGTGCTGTCGCTGGAGCCGGCGCGCGCCGACCGGCGGGCCATCGAACTGCGCGTCGCGGAGTGCCACCGCAACCTGGGCGAATGGAACGACGCCATCGCGGCCGGCCGCGCGCTGCGCGCCGCCACGGGCGGCGCGTTGTGGGAGGCGCGGGCGCAGCACTTCCTCGCCTCCTGTTTCTTCACCAAGCCGCACTGGGACGCCGTGAAGGGCGACCAGCGCTCCTACGCCGGCGACATCCCCGGCGGCGACCGCGTCTCCTCTTACACCGAAGACGCGCGGGCCGCCTGCGCCGCCGCCGAGGAGGCGCGCGGGGTCTACGAACTCTATCGGACCGGGAAACGGGCGGCTGAGAGCGAAGCGCCGGCCGAGCCGCTGGGCGATCTCATCGTGGATCTCGGCTTCCTCTGGGCTTCCCAACTGGAGCAGGCGTGGTATGGGCCGCGCGAGGACTTCGAGGCCGTCGCCCAGGCGCCCTGGGCCGTGGCGCTCACGGCGCGGGGCTATGAGTTCAAGCCCCCGGCCCAGAACGCCGAAAGCAACGTCCGCTTCCTCTACGAAGACGTTGAGAAGATCGCCCGCGAGACCGCCCCGAAGAAGGCCGCCAAGGCGCTCTACCGCGAGGCGGCGTACGAGGTGCGCCTCCTCGGCCTCAACGGAGACCGCTCCGGCGGACCGGGCGGCGAGCCTTTCAAATGGGCCATGCCGCCCGAGCGGAACCCGCTCAAGATCCTGGCGCGGCTGGGCGAACGCTACCCCGACACCGTGGAGGCCGAGGTGGCGCGCTTCCAGTTCGGCCGCCTGCTGCTGAACACCGGCGACTTCCTGGGCGCGGTGCGGGCCTTCACGCTCTTCGTCCAAAAACATCCCAAGTCGCTCTACGTCAGCGACGCCAACGCGGCGCTTCAGGAAATCCGGCGCGAACGCCTCTCCTTCCAGGCGCCGCGCTCCTTCCTGCCGGGGGAGGTGGCCACCGTGGACCTCGACACCCGCAACCTGAAGGAGGTCGAGTTCACGGCCTGGCCGGTCTCGCTGCGTACCCTCTTCCTGGGTGACGCCGCGCGCCGCAACGTGAAGAGTCTGTTCGCCGACCTCGGCCGTTACCTCCAGCGGCGCGAAGACTTCTCCGGCGCCACGCTCGGTGAGAGCCTCGCCTGGAAGGTGGACACCGGCGACACCGCCGACCACCGCCCGCTGCGAAAGAAGGTGGAGACGCCGCTGGCCAAGGTGGGCGCCTACGTGGTGGAGGCCAAGGCCGGCGGGCTGACCTTCTACAACCTGGTGAACCTCTCGGGGATCGCCTTCGCCGAGCGATATGACGGCCGGCGCGCCTTCGTCTACGTCGCCGAGGCCAAGGCCGGCCGCCCCGTCGGCGGGGTGAACGTCACCTGCAAGGAGGTCCAGGACTGGTGGCTTTTGAACATCCGGCGCGAGGCGGTCGAGTACGTCGAGGGGAAGAGCGACGACGCCGGCGTCTTCGAGGGGGTGTTCGTCAACCGCCGCGACAACTTCAGCGCCACCCACGCCGTGCTCGCCTGGCGCGGCGAGGAATACGCCGTCACCAACCCCCAGTGGCGCGACACCTCCCTGGTCCGCGACGACCAGACCGAAAACTACAAGGTCTACGCCTTCACCGACCGCCCGGTCTACCGGCCCGAACAGACCGTGAACTGGAAGGCCGTGGCGCGCGCCGTCACCCTGGGCAAGATCGCCCCGCTTGAAAACCACCCCTGCGACGTGCGCATCGTCGACGCCCGCGGCAACGAACTCTATAAGAAACAGCACCGCACCGGGGAGTTCGGAACCATCAGCGGCTCGCTGACCCTGGCCAAAGAGCCGCCGCTCGGCGCCTGGACCCTCCAGATCCAGAACGCGGCCCCCCGCCGCAACCGCTGGTTCGACGGCGGCTACCACACCTTCCAGGTGGAGGAGTACAAGAAGCCGGAATACGAGGTCTCGGTCGTTCCGGCCGACCCCTTCCTGAAACTCGGCCGCAAGGGCAGCGCCAAGATCGTCGCCCGCTACTACTTCGGCGCGCCGGTGGCTGACGCCGACGTGAAGTACCGCGTCACCCGCCGCGCCTACTGGCATTCGCCCTCCTTCCCGCTGGAGTACTCCTGGCTCTACGACTACGACCCCAACGCCTGGTGGCAACGCCGCCACGGCTACCGCGACATGAGCCACGACGGCTACGGCGAGGAACTGGTCGCTGAATCCACCGGCAAGACCGACGCCCACGGCGAACTGAAAGTCGAATTCGACACCGCCGCCGCCAAGGAGAAATTCCCGAACGTCGATCACAACTACCTCTTCAACGTCACGGTCACCGACGCCTCCCGCCGCAACATCGACGGCTACGGGGAGTTGAAGGTCACGCGCCGCGCCTTCTTCATCGCGCTGCGGCCCGACCGCGCCTTCTACACGGCCGGCGACCGCGCCCAGATTGAGGTCCGGGCCGAAAACCCATCCGGCGCGCCCGTGAAGAACGAGGGGCACGTCGTCGTCTATCGCCTCCGCGAACGGGAACTGACGGAGAAAGACGCCCTCCCCCCGGGCAAGAAAGTCGGCGACCCGGTTGAAGAGCGTGAGGAAATCCTGCGCGAGAAGGCCGCCACCGACGAGCGGGGGCGGCTCATGTACAACTGGACCCCCGACGAAGGCGGCAAGTTCCTCGTCAACTTCGAGACCAAGGACGGCGACGGCGACCCCGTCGAGGGCGGCGTGGTCCTGGTGGTGGCCGGCGAGCACTGGGAGGGAGATCGCTACCGCTTCGGCGACGTGGAGATCGCCACGGACCTTCCCATCTACCGCGAGGGGCGGACCGCCAAGGTGATGGTCACCACCAACTTCAAGGGGGCGCACGCGCTGGTCACCATCGAGGCCGGGCGCGAGATGCTCGCCCGCCGCATCGTGCCCCTGCCCGACAAGGTGGCGTGGTTTGAACTGCCCATCGCGCCGGCGCACGTGCCGAACTTCCACATCAACGCCGTGCTCATCCGCGGCGGCAACGTCCACCTGGCGCAGGCCGAGGTCTTCGTGCCACCGCTGCGCCACTTCGTGAACGTCGCGGTGAAAGCATTGAAACCAGACTACGCCCCCGGTCAGAAGGCCACGGTTGACGTCCGCACCACCGACGACCAGGGCCAGCCGGTGTCAGCCGAGGTGGCGGTGGGAGTGGTCGACGCCTCGCTTTTCGCCATCGCGCGCGACACCACCGAGCGTATCGAGAAGTATTTCTACGGCTGGCGCCGCTGGCTGGCCACGCGCGCGACCGGCTCGCCGGAGTACCGGCCCAACGGCCACCTGCGCGACGGCGCGAAGTATGAGCGGTATGCCACCCACGGCGCGCCTCCGGGGTTCGACTACTTCTACGGCGGCTGGACGGAGTACGACCGCGCCAACCTGGAACTGGGCGACTTCCTCACCCGCGCCCAGAAGGGCGACGGCGCGCCCGGCGGCCGGCTGCGCGGCGCCTTGAGGGCGCTGGGAGGCGGCGCCGCCGGCGGCGAGGGCGAATCGAAGTCGATGGAGAGACTGGAAGAGGCCCCCGCCAGCGGGGCGATGCCGGCCTCTCCCGCGCCCGCGCCGCCTGGGGAACCGGGGCGTGACATGATGCTCCGCGACGGGGCGGGCGCCACTCCGGAGTCGACGGTGACGGCCGGAGTGAAACTGGGGTTGGAAGGTGACAAGCCCCTGGTGGAGGCCCGCACGCGGGAGAACTTCGCCGACACCGCGTTCTGGGGTCCGTCGGTGGTGACGGACCAGTCGGGCGCGGCGCGGGTGGAGTTCACCATGCCCGATTCGCTCACCACCTGGCGGCTGGACGCGCGCGCGGTGGACGAAGGCTCGCGCGTCGGCTCCGCGCGCGGATCGGTGGTGACGCGCAAGAACCTCCTCGTTCGCCCCCAGGCGCCGCGCTTCTTCGTGGAGAGCGATGAAGTGGTGCTCTCGGCCAACGTCCACAACTACCTGGCGTCGGAGAAGCAGGTGGTGGCGCGTCTGGAAACGGGCACGGAACTGGTCGCGGCCGGAGAAACGGAGAAGAAGATCGCCGTCGCCGCCGGCGGCCACGCGCGCGTCGATTGGACGGTGCGCGTGGCGGCGCCCGGCGAGGTGGTGGTGAAGATGTCGGCCCTCACCGACGAGGAGTCCGACGCCGCGCAGATGCGCTTCCCGGTGTTTCCCTATGGCGCGGATCGCCACGACCTCACCACCGCGGTCATCGGCGCCAATGACGCCCGCGCCGTGCTGAAACTCACGCTGCCCGCCAAGCGGCGCGAGGGGTCGGAGCGGATGCGCCTCACCCTCAACCCCTCGCTGGCCGCCACGTTGCTCGACGCGGTGCCTTATCTCATCAAGTACCCGTACGGGTGCGTGGAGCAGACCATGTCGCGCTTCCTGCCGGCCGTGGTGGTGAAGCGCTCCCTAGTGGAAATGGGCGTGGACCTCGGCGACCTCGCCAAACGCCGGCGGGAGATCGTGAAGAAACACCCGCGCCTCTCCTACGCCGGCGCTGAGAACCCGGTCTTCTCCAACGCCGAACTCGACCGCGTCATCCAGGCCGGCCTCCTGCGCCTGGCCGCCTTCCAGCACGGCGACGGCGGCTGGGGCTGGTGGATGCTCGACAAGTCGGACCCCTACATGAGCGCCTATGTGCTCGCCGGCCTGGTCACGGCCCGCGAGGGCGACGTGCGGATCGACGGCGGGATGATCGATCGCGGCTTCGCCTACCTCTCGGCCGTCTACCACGGCAAGGAGATCACCAACATTCACCTGCTCACCTACCTCGCCTCGGTGATGTCGGCGCGTCCCGGCGTGGTGAAGCGCGAACACTTGAAGAAACTGTTCGATCGTCGCGACGACATGAACTTCTACTCCCGCGCGCTGCTGGCGCTCACCTGCCAGCAGATCGGCGACCAGGAGTCGGCGAAGACCATCATCGACAACATGGAGGATCGCGCCCTGGTCGACGAAGAGGCCGGCACCGCCAACTGGCCGGCGGGCGACGAGGGGCGCTGGTGGTGGTACTGGTACAACAACCACGTCGAGACCAACGCCGCCATGTTGCGCGCCATCCTGCGCGCCAACCCCAAACACCGCATGGTCCCCGGCCTGGTGAAGTGGCTGGTCAACCACCGCAAGGGCACGGCCTGGGCCAGCACCAAGGAGACGGCGTTCGCCATTCTCGGCCTCGCGGAGTACATCCGGCGCGAGAAGGAACTGGACGCGGCCTTCACCGTCAAAGTAAGCATCAACGGCCGCGCCGTCCACGAGGCGGCGGTGGACCGCGCCACCATCTTCGCCTTCAACAATGAGATTGACCTGGGGCCGAACGACCTCACCGGCGGCGAGATGCTGCTGGAGATCGAGAAAATCGGCACGGGGAAACTCTACGTGTCAGCCATGCTGGACTACTTCTCGAAGGAGGAGAAACTGCGTCGTTCCGGGCTGGACCTGAAGGTGGACCGCGAGTACTTCCGGCTCATTCCCCAGAAGAAGGTGAAAAATGAGGGCGGCAAGGAGGTCACGGTGGTGGAGACCCGCCGCGTGGCGCTGGCGGAGGGCGACGCGCTGACCTCGGGCGACGAGATCGACGTGGTGCTGAAGATTGAGGCCAAGAACGACTACGAGTACGTCTGCTTCGAGGACATGAAGGCCGCCGGGTGCGAGCCGGTGGCGCTGCAGTCCGGCTCGTCGTGGGCGGGCGGCCTCTCCTCCACCATGGAGTTGCGCGACGAGAAGGTGGCCTTCTTCCTCTCCTTTTTGCCGCAGGGCAAACACGAGACCTCGTACAAGATGCGCGCGGAGATTCCGGGCACCTTCCACGCGCTGCCGGCCCGGGGTTTCGCCATGTACGCCCCCGACGTGAAAGGCAACTCCGACGGCTTCGTGATGAAGGTGGTGGACAGGTGACCGACACGACCCCCACGAACGCGAAGGTCTACCTGGAAACCACCGTCATCAGTTACCTCACGTCTCGGCGCAGCAGAGATGTGGTGGCGGCTGGTCGCCAGGAGTTGACCCGCGAGTGGTGGGAGAAGGAACGGCATCGCTTTCGCCTTCTGATCTCCGATCTTGTGTTGGATGAAGCAGGCGCGGGAGATCGCGCCGCGGCTGAGCGTCGGCTGAACATCCTCGCGGGAATCGACGTGCTCCCGGTGTCACAAACCGCCGAGGCCGTCGCGGCGGAGATGATCCGTCGCGGCCTCGTCCCGGCCTCGGCGCCGAACGACGCGCTTCACATTGGAATCTGCGTCGTGAACACGGTAGAATACCTGCTGACCTGGAACTGCGCGCATATCGCGAACGCCGAGATTCGGCGCGGAGTCGACGAAGTGGCGATCGCGCTGGGGTATCGGCCGACCGTGCTGTGCACGCCCGAAGAACTCTTTCGGGGCTGGGGATCAGAACATGCGTGAAGACTCCATCATCGCGGAGGTCCGCAGGATCCGTGATGGACAGGCTGCTCGATTCAACTATGACCTCGCGGCCATCTGCCGCCACTATCGCGCGCGGCAGAAGACCAGCGGACGCCGCTACGTGACATTCGAAGTGCGACCGGTTCCGCGAGGCCGGCGAGCGGACAGGCGCGAATCCGCGAGAAAAGACTCGCCCGCGCCGTGACCCGGAGAGTTGGTCGTCTGGTGGTCTGCGCGTGCCCGGTAGCGACGGTTGACGGGCGATGACACCTCTCAGGAACCCGGAACCCCAGAACTGCCGAGCCACATGACGTTAGTATCCGAAGAAGACAACCCGTCCCGTGCGCTTCCTGGGGTACCGGGTTTCTCAACGGCGCCCATGCGCCTCTTGGCGCCTGTTCCCTTCTTGGCGGCTCTCCTCCTCGCGGCGTGCGGGGCGGCGTCAGCCTTGGCCGAGGACCAGGTCCTGGCGGTGGACGAGACCGAGACCCGCGGCGCGGTGACCACCATCGCCGACGGCGCGGTGGCGGTGACGGTGGAGAAGGGCAAGGCCCAAACCGTGCCGCTGGATCGCGTGGTGGAGATCGCCTTCGGGAACCGCGCCGAGCCGCCCGCGGCCAAGGCCGTGCGGATCGAGTTCGCCACCGGCGACGTGGTGGTTGGCCTCCCGGAGGCCGGCGCGCCCGCCGCTGTCAGGGCCGGCGGCCGAACCTTCCCCATCGGCGACAAGCAACTGGACCGCGTTCACGCCATCTCCACCGTGGGCGGACTCGCGGCAGCCGTCGCGGCTGGCGGCGCGCCGGGACCGGCCCCAGCCAACGACTCGCCCGTCTGGGTCTGGACGCAGAAGGAAGCCGATGGTTTCCCGGCCGATGAGGTGGTGGCCGTCGGCGCGGCCGGGTTGAAAATTCTTGACGCCTCCGGCAACGAATTGGATATCCCGTGGGACCTCTTGGTGCGGGTGGAAATGAACCGCCGGCCCGGTGGCGCGCCCGCGCCCGCGCCCGCCAAGCCGGCGCGCGTGCTGCTTGACACCACCGACGGCTGCCGCCTCTCGTGCGAGTCGATTCGGCTGCAGGGCGACATCCTGCTGCTGGAGCACGATCTGTTCGGCAAGGTAGACCTGGTGCGCGCGCGGCTCTCGCGGGCGTCGTTCCGCGGCGAGGGGTTCGTCTTCCTGAGCGATCTCACGCCGGCGAACGCCGACGAGAACATGGCGCTGCCCGCCGCCGGCGAGCGCCGCACCCACCACCCCTGGCGGCGCGACGAGAACTTCCAGGGCGGCCCGCTGGCGGTGCGGGGGCGGCTCTTTTCCAAGGGGATCGCGGCGCACGTGCACTCGGCGCTCACCTTCGCCGTGCCGGAGGGGATGACGCGCTTCATCGCGCGGGCGGGGGTGTCTGACGAAGTGCTGGGGGCCGACTTCAACGCCAACATCCCGGCGCGGGTGACGTTCCGCGTGCTGGTGGATTCGCAGGTGAAGTTCGAGTCCGGCCCCAAGTCGGAGAGCGACGCCGCCGTGGCCATTGACGTGCCGGTGCAAGGCGCGCGGCAAGTGACGCTGGAGGTCACGTGGACTGACCCAAAGCGGCCCGTGCTCTCCTACGTCAAGGGGCGCGGCGTCTGGGGCGGCGCGCGCTTCATCCGCGGCTGACGCCCGCGCCGCGCGATCTTCCGCGGTGTGCAGGGTGATAGGGGTAGGAACGGCGCATTGGTTTGCGCCGCTCCCCCCTCCGAACCGGACAGGCGGGTCTACCGCATCCGGCTCT
>JACQVU010000361.1 GCA_016209585.1 Planctomycetota bacterium | reverse complement strand
GGTGTTGTACCCCCGGATGGTGCCCGTATAGGCCGTGTTCGGCACGAAAACCCCGAACCCGTTCGCCTGGCTGGCGGTGTAGGTGAGCACGTACCCCACGTCCACCGTGTTGCCGTTGCAGGTCAACTTGTAGCCGTTGGCGTCGCCGGCCGGGGCCGACCAGGACCAGGTGAGAGAGTTGGTGGTCAACCCGCTCTTCGCCAGACCGGTAGGCGTGCCGGGCAGCGTGTAGCGCGACGTGCTCCCCGACCACGGCGTCTCCACCGCGTCGCCGTTGCGCGCCTTCGCCCGGAACGTGTACTGCGCGTTCGGCGACAGCGTGGTCGCGGTGTCGGTCGCCACCGTCACCCAGGCCTGGATGCCGGTGTTGCCGCCGGCGGTCGTCGAGTCGAACCAGATCCCGGAAGAGGCGACCGTGATGTTCGAACACCCCGAGGTGTTCAGCACGATGGACGACGACGTGATGGTCCCGTACGTCGGGTCAGCCGGCGTCTCGATAGCGGTGTAGTTGCTCACCCCGCCGCTGGTGATCCCGTCGCCGCTGCTGTTGTAGGCCGTCACCGTCGCCGTGTAGGAGGTGTTGGCGTTCATCACGCCGAACCCGTTCGCCTGGCTGGCGGTGTAGGTCAGCACGTACCCCACGTCCACCGTGTTGCCGTTGCAGGTCAACTTGTAGCCGTTGGCGTCCCCGGCCGGCGCCGACCAGGACCAGGTGAGAGAGTTCGTCGTCAGCCCGCTCTTCACCAGGCCGCTGGGCGTGCCGGGCAGCGTGTAGCGCGAGGCGCTTCCCGACCACCCGGTCTCGATTCCGTCGCCGTTGCGCGCCTTCACCCGATAGGTGTACTGCGCGTTCGGCGACAGGCCGGTCGCCGTCGCCGTCATCACCGTGATCCAGGCCTGCAACCCCGTGTTGCCGCCGGCGGTGGTGGACTCGAACCAGGCGCCGGAGGAGCCGGACGTCAGGTTCGAGAGGCCCGTGGTGTTCAACACGATCGACGAGGCCGTCGTCGTCCCGAACGTGGAGGTCGTGGGCGTCTCGATCAGCGTGTACTTCGCCACCGAGTTGCTCCCCGCGCTCTCCCCCCCGCTGTTGGCGGCCTTAATCTGGTAGGTGTACTGCGTGTTGGCCGGCAGCCCCGTGTCTTGCCACGACGTGGTGTCCGCCGCCAGCGTGGCGCGGAGAATGGCGTTGCGGTAGACCTTCACCGAGGTCTCCGTGGAGCCGGAGTTCAGCGTCCACGAGAGGTCCTGCGTGGAGAGCGTGGGGTTGGTCACCGAAAGCCCCGACGGCGCGGCCGGCAGAACCTTGAAACTCGTCCCCGTCCAGTCCACCCAGCCGGTGGCGGCGTCCATCTTGTCGCAGGCGTAGCCGCCGATGCGCATGTCCTGGATGTCGCCCCAGTTGGTCAACGCCCGAAAGACGAAGTTCACCGTCCGGTCGTTCCCCGCCGTGGTGGTGCTGCACGAACCGGGCAGCAACTGCACGAACTCCGGCCCGTACGACGTGTTCTTGCCGACGTACCCGCCGCCGGCGCACGCGCCAGACTCCAGCGACGCCCCGAACCCCGGCGGGCCGGTGGAGTTGGTCGGGTGCCAGCCGAAATAGCCGTGGGCGTTCGTCCAGGTGCCGGTCAGTTGGCTCATCAACACCAGCATGCCCCACGTGCCGCCGAAGGTGTCCGACCCGTCCGCGTCCGTGGCGGTGATGCTGATGGTGTAGTTCGTCGACCCGTCCGCCGTGATCGGGCTGGCGCTGATGGTGATGTTGGCGCCGCTGAGCGTGGGCACCTGCGTGAACGAGCGCTTGCGCACCTGCTCGTAGCCGCTGACGTTCTCGATCCAGAAGACCCAGACGACGCCGTTGGACGTGTCGCGGTTGGAGATGTCGGGGTGGTAGCCCACGGCCGACGAGACCGACACCAGCGAGCCGCCCAGCACGGCGTAGATCAGGCCGTCAGCCGCGTTGCGCCAGCAATAGTCGCCCGAACTGTTCGTGGCCGCGCTGGTGCCGTCGTACCCCGTGTCGGCGTTGTTGCGCCAGATGTTGGTGCCATCGTCCCACATGTAGTAGGAGCCGTTCACGTAGTCCGGCCGCCGCCAGTTGGCGTTGATGTTGAACCAGGTGGCGTTGTCGGCCTGGCGCATCCTCACCGTGGTGTTACCGGGGCAGTGCGCGCCGTTGTTGCTGGTCTCCGTCCCGTGTGAGTTCGTCGCCTCCGAGATCACCACGCCGTCGTCGCCGATCGACGCCATCTGGTAGGTGCCGATCCCCTCCCCGCCGCCGGTGTAGGTGGCGCTGTCTGAACCATAGGGCGCCGTGTTGCGCCGATGCACGTAGGAGAAGGAGGCCCCGCTGCACCCGCCGTTGGTGAACTCAGTAAAGACCACCTGCCCGGAAGAGTTGATGTCGGGGAAGCGGTACTGGCCCCCCGTGATGATCGCCGTCTCGCCGCTGCCGTCCATGGCCGCGTAGTAGATGCCCGTGGTTCCCGACGCCCGGCCGTAAACGATCCGATTCTGCTCCACGCTGACCGCCACGGCGTCTTTGTTCGTGGCGTCAGTCGTGACGGTGGTCGTGCCGCTTCCCGTCCAGGCGGCGCTGGCGGGAGCAGCCGCCGCGAGCAGCGACGCGCCCACGAGGATCGCGCTAAAAACGCGCGAGAACAGAGTGCGGCACGGCACTGCCTGCGCGGCGCCGCCATGCCGGCGACGGCCACCCCCCGAACTCCACCACGCCATGACGTTCTCCCCGTCCAGCGCCTGGTTACCCGTACCGCCAACGACCGCGCCAGCCCTGGCGCGCCCGTGGCCGATCTCGATCACCTGCTCGAATTATCCCTCATCAAACGCCCCGACGGAACAAAAATGACGAGTTCATGGTCATTTTTTCGTCTTTTTTTTCGTCCGTCCTTCAGGGCTACTTATGAAAAAAAGATGTTTTTCCCTTGAAACCGTTTGGTCGAGTTACCTCGTGCCGATACGCTATGTGCAGCCGCTCGCTCGTGGGCGCATCCAGCCCGCGATCCGACCGAGCGGACTGACCGGTCCGATCCCGGCTCCCCACGCGGTCCGGCGCTCGACGCCCTCACGGGCGCGCTACAAACATGCCCGACGTTCAGTTCGCCGACCCGGCTCGCTGCACGATCTTCGCCCACATGCTCAAGAGCGTGATCGCCCGGTCCGCCCCGCACGACCGTTTCGCCACCATCGTGATCACCATCTCCGGTGTCTCCACTACCATAGAATTCGTCGGTGAACGCATCGTCCTGCGTGAGGGCATCGCGGCCCGATACGACGCCGCCCTGGAGAGCGACGCCGCCACTCTCGCCTCCCTGGCGCGCGGGGGCAGCCTCATCGTCGCCTGGCTGCGCGGGCGGTTGCGGCTCCGCGGCAACCCGCTGCGTCTCCTTCCGCTGCTGCCGCTGCTTCGCCCGCGCGGGCCGGACAAGCGCCCATGAGCGCCCCCGTGGCCGTCACCCGTGGGGACCTCCTTCGCGCGCTGGAGCGCATCGCGGGGCCGGGCGCGGTCTCGGTGGCCGAGGGCGACCTGTTGCGCTTCTCCAGCGACTACACCGAGAACCCCGCCTCGCGGCCGGCGGTGGTGGTGCGCGTGACGCTCGCCGACCAGGTGCCGCCCATCCTGCGCCTCGCCCAGGCGGAGGGGACTCCCGTGACACCGGTGCTGGCGGCCAGCAACGTCGGCGGTCTCTGCATCCCGACGTCGGGCGGGATCGTGCTCGACCTCTCGCCCATGAACCGCATCCTCGAAGTGAACGAGGCTGATCGGTTCATGGTCATTGAGCCGGGCGTCACATGGCAGCAGGTGCGCGACTACCTCGACGCCCGCCATCCCGGCCTGCGGTTCGGCTACAGCCTGTCGCCACCCGACACCACGGTGCTTGGCAACTGCCTGCTCGACGGCCTCACCAACCTCAGCCTGCGCTGGGGCAGCATGAGCGACTGGCTCACCGCGCTGGAGGCCGTGCTGCCCACTGGTGAGCGGGTGCGCACCGGCGCCTGGGCCTGGAGCCAGCCCCCCGCCTGCCGCGGCCCCGTGCCGGGGCTGGAGGGGCTGTTCATCAACTGGCAGGGCGCCACGGGGGTGGTGGTGAAGGCCGCGGTGGCGGTGCAACACAACCCCGCGCTGCGGGAGCGTTGTTTCTATTTCGGCCGCTCAGCCGCGCAGACCTTCCGGTTCATCAACGCCGTGGCGCGCGCCGACCTGTGCGACGATCTGGCCGGCCTCACCTGGCCGCTGGGCAAGATGCTGTTCGGCGAAGCGCGGCCCACGTGGCGCGATCCCGCCGAGCCGGCGGTGATGGTGTTCGTCGACTACTCGTCGGACGACGACGAGGTGTTCGCGGCCAAGGGGCGCGCGGTGGAGCGCATCGCCCGGCGCTTCCGCACCGCCGACGAGCCGCTGGAGGGGCCGGTGTCGATCACCAACCTTCTGGCGCTGGAGCCGCGCTTCATCAAGTTCGCCGACTGGCCCATGCGGCTGGACTTCATGGTCGACCACCCCGGCGGCGGCCTCACCTGGGTGGGAACCTACGGCCCCACCTCGCGCTGGCCGGAGGCCGTGCCGGCCTGCTCCGAACTGATGAGCGCGCGGGGCTTCCCGCCGGCGGTGGTCACGCGCGCGATGCGCGGCGGCCACTTCGGCGTGCTGCGCATGGTCACGCTCTTCAACAAGCGCGACCCGGCCGAGATCGACCGCGTGCGCACGCTGAACGCCGAGATCGCCGACCTCGCCTGGTCGTTCGGTTTCATCCCTTACAAAACGCCGCGGTGGGTCGTGGACCGCTACCGCCACCGCGTCGATCCCGGGTTCGCGGCGCTGGCCGAGCGCGTCAAGCGCGCCCTCGACCCCGCCGGCATCATGAATCCCGGCCGGTGGTTCTTCTGACTGGCGGCTCTCCACATTCTTTCTGGCGCGGGCCGGTGCTCTTGGCATACTGTATCTATGGCTGGCGCCATTGAGAGAGGCAACGACGAATCGCGGCCACCTTGGTGGGATTGGGAATTCGAGGTGCATCCGCACCCCATTCGCGATCGTTCTCGCGGACTTTCTGAGCCGATCATTCGCGCGATGCTTCTCGACGCGCATTCGTGGCAGACTCATTCTGAAAACCCTGCTCGCGCCGTGCTTTCGGCGAATTGGGATGGAGCCTTGTGGCATATCATCGTAGAGCCGAACCCGGCGACCCAAACCGTTCTCGTGATCACGGCGTACCGTGTGGAGAAAAAAACATGATCACCACGTTCGGCCAGGCGATCGAAATCCACTACGACGCACGGGGCGCTTTCCAATCCGCCTACCTTCGCCTGGGCACGGGCGAGTACGGGTGTTCCCGGGAAGTGGGACAGGGAGTCATCATCGACCTCGCTCGCGACGGAAAGGTGGTCGGGATCGAAGTCCATTCACTGTTGCCCGGGACCGCGGAAAAGTTGGATGAGGTTCTGGCTGTCGCCCGCCTTGACAGCGGACCGGCGGTCAGTCAGTTGCGCGCCGCCCTTGGCGGCGTCGCCTAAGAACCTGTTTCAGTAGGTCATTCGGACGACGGGTGGCTGCGAGGGCCCCGGCGCAGTTTTCAGTCGTCAGTTCTCAGTCGTCAGCGACTCGCCCCTGTTTGCCCTGACAACTGAGTAACCGACAACTGACAACTGATGCAGGCCATCTCGCTCGGCCGCCGCCGACGAAGCACCTCCCGATTCAAATTAGGAGGGCAAACCGGGCAGCGTCTGCAACCCTCACCTCACCGGCTTGAACTCGCCAGCCTCTTCCGACTCCTGGTAGGAGATCGTCTTCACCGGCTTCACCGGCGCGGTCGCCGCGGGCGCGGGGGCAGCCGGCTTCGCGTCCGTACCCGTGCCGGCGGGGGGCGTGGCCGGCTTCGTATCCACCACCGGGGCCGGGGCCGGCGGGGTGGACGGTTTCGCGGCGGTCACGGCGGGGGCCGGCGCCGCCGGCTTCATATCCGTACCTGTGCCGACGGGGGACGTGGCTGGCTTCAGGTCCGTCGTCGTGGGCGTGGCGGGCTTCGCTCCGGGCGTGGTCGGAGCGGGCGCCACGGACGGGGGCGTTGCCGGCTTGGCGGGGGTGGTCGGGGGCGTCGTGGCCGTGGGCTTGATCGGGGTAGGCGCGCCCACGGTCGGCGGCGTAGCGCCCTTGCCCGGCGCCGTCACTCCGGGAGTCGACGGCGTGGCCGCCTCCTCGCCCTCCTCCGTCTTCGGCGGCTTGTTGAACGCGATGGCCGCGATGATGAGGATGCCGAACACCAGGGCCAGGATGAGCAGATGATGCGTCTTCATAGATGGGTATCCGCTGGGACGAGCCACGCGCCTCTGCCGGTGACGACCGGCCGACGACGAACGCCAAAGCCGTGCGGAATGTATCGAACCGCCTCCGCCACCGCAACCGAAATCGGGTTTCCGGCCCGACACTTTCACGGGAAGAGAACCACCGCCGAGGCGCTGAGATCACTGAGCAAAGCGAATCGAGCGAAGCGGGTCAAGAGAACTCCTCCTCGGGGTTCTCGGCGCCTCCGCGGTGAAGGCCGCGCTGTAGCGCTGTTTCACACGGGCGCGCCCATGTCAGAGCGCCGGCGCGCTGTCAATCGCCCAGGCCGGGGAATTTCTTCTCCGGCTCCTTCTCCGGCTCCTTCTTCGGCTCTTCTTTCTTCGGCTCCTCCTTGGGCTTGAGCAGGTCTTCCCGCTTCTTGCGGACGCTGTTCACCGGCCACTCTTCGACCACGAAAACGTGGTCGGTGGCGCTGGTGCGGACGAAGTAGCCGTCGTGCTCCACCTTCGACCACCGCTCCGTGGCCCCCTCCCAGGTGTTCTCGCTCCAGGCGACCACCTTCTCCGTCAGCCGCGCGCCGAACTCCACCGTGGTTTCCGCCCCGCTCTCCGCCACCAGCACGACGCGCAACCAGCCGGGGGCGAGGCCCTGTTCGGCCAGTTTGGCGTCGTCGTACTTCAGGAGTTTCATCCACTTGAGGCCGTTGAGGATGGAGTTCTCGACCAGCGAGGAAACGTCGGAGTCGGCGCGAACGTCGCGGGTCTCGTCGGCCATTTTCCAGGCGCTCCAATCCCCCTTTTTCGGCGCGGCGGCGACCTCGTCCGGCTTGGGGACATCGGCGGGCGCTTTGCGTTCGCGGCGGAGGGTGAAGGGCTTGGCCTCCTCTTCCTTCACCTCCCCCTTGGGGTCGGGGCGACGCCATTCGAGCCGCGCTTCGCGGAGATCCTCATACTTGACGCCGCTGAGCAGCCGGGCGTCGTTCTCAAAGAACCTGGTGTCGTGCGACTGCGTGACGCCGACGGCGGAGGCGATGCTGTTCTCGCCGACCTTCGCGGGGGCTTCATCGGTGGTCGTCTCGACGGCCTGGTAGGCGACGTCGGAGCCTTCGGCCCGGACGTACGCGGCCTTGAGGTCCACGGCGCCCTTGCCGCACCAGAAGTCGGCCAGGTTCTTGCCGTCGGTTCCCCGCACGACCACCCGCCGGCCGGTGGCCCCATCCACGCCGAGTTTCCCGTGGTGTTCCTTCGCGCTCGACGCCACCCGCCCGGCATGGAGCGCGGCCAGGCTGTCCAGAATCTTCCGAACCTCCGCCTGGTTGGCCGGCACGGGATCGCCGCCGGAGGCTGGGGTGGTCACCGTCCACTTGGAGCCGGCGAGGGCGAGGTGGTAGTCGATCTTGCCCTCGGCGCCGGTGATGGCGATGGAGGCGACGCGGGACTCCTCGTACCCGTCGATGAACTTCTTGCCCACCTTGGACTGCGCGGAGGCGTCCGCGCCGCCCAGGCGTTCTTCGCGCCCGCCGACGAACGTGAGCGCCAGCAACACGATGAGTGCGAGGCAAAGCGCGCCGAGAATCGGGAGTTTCATGGGACGGTTGGCGGTTATCAGTTGGCGGCCGGTATCAGCGCCGGCGCGCGGCAGCGTCAGCACCCTGCACAGGCCGGCAGGCACGCACACGGAGACGCTTCAGGAACGGATCGTCGAGATTCCGCGACGCAAGCCACCGAAGCTCTTCCTCGAGGGTCATCCCTTCGATCTCCGCCGAGATCGAGGCACGGGCCGCTCGCATCCAGGCGACCGCGTCGAACTTCTTCCGCTTGTTGCTTCTACTCATGCGACAACATCCTACCGCCCCACCGTGGCGACGAAGCGCCGGCGGCGGATGGCAAGCCACGTGAGGCGCAAGGCCCCCGCCACCACCACCACGCCCGGCATCAGCGCCACCAGGAAGGCGGCCCAGGCGTTGCGCCGGTCGGGGGCCACCGCCAGCGCCTCGTAGGCGCGCCGCTTGGCCTGGATGTCGGCCAGGCGGGAGTCGAACATCATCTGGTTGCAGGCGTTGACCAGCAACCGGGTCGCGCCGGACGAGCCGGTGTTCCAGAACCAGAGCCAGTAGGCCGAGCCGATGAGCATCACGCGCGCGTCCTGCCCCGCGATGACCGGAAGTTTCTTGGCGTCGGTCACCAGCGGCGCGTTGGCGGCTTCACGCTCTTTCTTCTCTTTCTCGGGGTCCAGGGTTTCGTCTTTCTCGTCTTTCGACTCCAGTTTCTTCTTCTCCTCTTCAGCCTTCTTTTTCTTGGCCTCTTTCAGCCACGGGGTTTCGGTGGCGGGGTTCTCGTAGATGGAGCGCCACGTGCCTTCGAGCGTGACGCCGAGCGTGCGCCGGCGTGCCGGCTGTCGTTCCGTCTGCATCGCGGCCTTGTTGGCGTCCAGCGCCACGGCGAGGCGGGCGCCGCCGAATTTCTCATCGCGCTCCAGGCCCTCAGGCGAGTAGGACCGCGGGTCCATGTGTTTGGACACCCATTCGATCACATCGGTTCGGTAGTCGCTTGACGTCCGTGACGGCACGGTCACCGCCGAGGAGGCGCTGACCAGGAAGGGGTCAGCCTTCTTCTTGCGGGCCTCGTCGACAACCTCGACCGGGGAAGCGAAGACCACGTCGATCTCGCCCAGTTTCTCGACGAACTTGCCGCGCAGCGAGTCCCCGCGCAGGCGCAGGGCGAACGGATACTTGATCTCCGTGGGGATGTACCCATTCACCGGGCCGTACGGGGTGTTGATGCGGCGCAAGGAACTCCACATGTGATTGGCGGCTGCGGCCGGCGGGTGGGCGACCATTTCGTCGGTCAGGCGCAGCCCGAGGTGGGCAAGGTAGGCATCCAAGCCGGTGTCGATCCTGTAGGCGGACTTGGGGTTGCCCTCCTCCGGGTCGAAGGCCACCATCCAGCGATCCAGCATGAGGATCAGGTTGCGCTTGTCGGCCCCCGCCTCCCGCAGGCTGGCGTCGTTCAGCCCGCGCCGGCGAGAGGGGCGGGAGAGGAACTGGTCGATGGCGTAAACCGCCTTCTCGTCGAACGTGAGGCGATGGGCCAAGCCACCAGCCCCGCGGCCGGAATAATCGATTTCCGCGAGGCCCGGGGCCGCGACGATGAGCGTGTCTACTTCTTCCGGCACCAGAGGCTCATACTCGGTCAGTTTCACGTCAACCAGGCGGTAGAAACGCTGCAGTTCGCCGACCAGTTCCCTCATGCGCGGGTAGCGGTTCAGGAATCCATCCTGGCCGACGTACAACCCCACCGTGGGGCGTTTCACGTCGGCGCCACCGCGCGCCCAGATGCCCTGGATGCCGAAGACGATCTCGAATTCGAGGTCGTCCACCACGGGACTCACTTCACGCCCCTCGCGCACCGCCCGTTCGTAGAGCGCGATGATCTCCTGCCCGTCTCCGGAGAGAACCCGCAGGTGGAAATAGCCGGCCACCAACTGCAACTCCGTGCCTTCCGTGGACGCGAAACGAACCGGCGTGACGCCATAGCGCTCCTCGTTGGCCTTGATCACGTCCTCAGCCTTCTTCTCGAACGCCTCGACCTTCTCCTCGGTGGTCATGCTCTCCTTCGGCAACCGCAACGTCACCCGCCGGATCTGGCACCGGGCCGGATCAGCCACGCGCCGGATTTCGTCGAGCGTGTCGTTCACGCGCTCCTTTTCCTTCAGCAGGTTGGCGGGCAGCACGTCGTCGGGCGAGGCCAGGAGTTCGATGCGCACGGCGTCTTTC
>JACQVU010000360.1 GCA_016209585.1 Planctomycetota bacterium | reverse complement strand
GAGCGGAGTTCGTGCCCGCGCTGGCGGCCGCGTTCGGCGAGAGGATTCACTCGCTCGCCGTGGGACGCCCCACGTTGGAAGACGCGTTCGTGCATTTCACCGGACACCGGATGGATACGATCGAATCCTCCGAAACGGGCGAAGAATCGTTGCAGGTGACGGAGGTCAAGACCGGATGATCGGCGTTCAATCCAACCTTTGGCTTCCCGCCGCGTCGCTCGGACGTCGGGAGATCGTGCGCTTTCTCCGTCAGCGCAGCCGCATCGTGGGCGCGCTGGGCACGCCGGTCGTCTTCTGGCTGCTCATCGGCGGCGGGCTGGGGACCTCCTTTCATCTGCCGGGTGCCGAGGGAATGAACTATCTCGAGTACTTCTTTCCCGGAACGCTGCTGCTCATCGTGCTGTTCACCGCCATTTTCGCCACCTTCTCCACCATTGAGGACCGGCGCGAGGGGTTCCTGCAGTCGGTGATCGTCGCGCCCGTGCCTCGCGCCGCCGTGGTCTTGGGCAAGGTGCTGGGCGGCGCCACCCTGGCCACCGGACAGGCCGCCGTCTTCCTCTGTTTCGCGCCGGCGGTGGGCATTTCGCTCACGCTGCTCTCCGTGGCGCTGACCGTGGGCGTGTTGGCGCTGGCGGCCATCGGGCTGACCGGCCTGGGAATGGCCTTCGCGTTGCGGATGGAGTCTACTCAGGGGTTCCATGCCGTGATGATGCTGGTGCTGATGCCGCTCTGGCTGCTGTCGGGCGCATTCTTCCCGGCGGAGGGCGTCGCGCCGTGGTTGGAAGGCGTGATCCGGGCGAACCCGGTGTCCTACGCCGTTTCGGCGCTGACGCACGCCCTCTACCTGGACGCGCCGGCCGCGCCGTGGACCATCGCCGACTTCGCTCCCAGCGTCGCCGTGGCGGCGGGGTTCGCGGCGGCCACCTTCGCCGCCGCCACGCTGCTGGCGCGCGGCCCTTCACAGGGAGACCTGTTGTGAACGAACCCGATTCCCACGCCCCAGCCGCGGAGCCGACGGCCGCGGCGCGCGCCTTGGTGCTCGCGCCGACGAAGCCGGAGAAGCACCTGGCCGGCGTGATCCTGCCGTTCGCGATGGTGCTCGTGGCGGCGGTGATGGTGGCCGGCCTGTGGGGCCTGGCGGAATACACGCGCCTGCGGCTGCCGAAGTTCGAGCCGCTGCCGCGCCTTGGCCAGGCGCCGGCGTTCTCGCTCACGGACCGCTCCGGCGCGACCATCACGCGCGATAGCCTCCGCGGCCGCATCTGGGTGGCCGACTTCATCTTCACCCGCTGCTCGACCGAGTGCCGCCTGATGAGCGCCCAGATGCGCGAGTTGCAGGACATGCTCCGACCACTGCGCGACGTGGCGCTGGTCTCTTTCACCGTCGACCCGGAATACGACACGCCCGAGGTTCTCTCCCGCTACGCCAACGAATACCAGGCCGATCCCGGAAAGTGGCTGATGCTCACCGGAGATCGCGACGCCCTCTTGCGCCTGAGCAACGAGGGCTTTCGCCTCCACGCCGGGGAGGTCGCGCCGGACGACGCCGCGGACCCCCCGCCGCCGCGGCTGACACATTCCCGCCGGATCGTGCTGGTGGACCGCGCGGCGGTCATTCGCGCCTACTACGACGGGACGGAGGCTGACGTTGCCAGCCGCATCCGCGACGACATCCAGCAGCGGCTCGCGCCGGAGCAACCGCCGCGGTAGGAAGAAGAAAGGGGCGCGGGGATGGAGGTCACAGACCTGCCAGCCGTGAACGCCACGCTCAACGGCCTGAGCGCCCTGTTGCTGGTGGCCGGGTTCGTCGCCGTGAAAAGCAGGCGAATCGCCCTGCACCGCGCGCTGATGCTGACGGCGGTGGCCACGTCGGCGCTCTTTCTCTCCAGTTATCTCTACTACCACGCGCGGGCCGGCCACCGGGAGTACGCCGGGGAGGGCGCGGCGCGGTTCATTTATCACTACGTGGTGCTTCTGCCCCATGTGACGCTCGCGGTGGTCATGGTTCCGATGATCGCCACGATGCTCCTCCACGCTTTCCGCGGGCGGATCGACCGCCATCGCCGGCTGGCACGCTGGACGCTGCCAATATGGCTGTACGTGTCGGTGAGCGGGGTGGTTGTTTATATCATGCTTTACTGGTGAACGTTCGTAACCGTTCGACCCCTACCACTTGGCGCGGTGGTGGGACGCATGGGACGCATGGGACCCATACGTTGCATTCGTCCCATCGGTCCCATCACCGCCTTCACCCATGCGCCCAAAGGACACGTTTTCGCGTCCGATTCGCGGCGAATACTCCCGCAACTCCAGGCGCCGCAAGGAGATAAAAAATCAGGGATTTTTTCCACAAGTCGCGGAATCCCGGGGAGACGGTGGGTGAACGGTTACGAGCGTTCACGCCCCGCGCCGGGCCGAGAGCCGCGCGAGCCGCCGGCTCTTGCGCAACGCGGTCTGAACCGACCAGTAGCCATCGACCACCTTGCCCGCGTGCTCGATCGAAAGCGCAAAGGCGGCGCACAGCGCCCTCACCTCCTGCCCGCGGCGCTGCTCGATCTCCACCCGCTTTTCCACGAGGCGGTGGCTCGAAAGGCAACTGAACTGCCGCGGCTCCACCAGTCCCGGCAGGTCGACCGGAGCCATTTCTAACGGGCGCGTGGCCCTGGCGACGGACCGAAGTGGGGCAACCATGACCATAGCGCTCCTCTCCACCCGCTTGCCAAGAAACCGCCGGGGGCTGACGTGACTTCCCGGCGTCGCCGCACCGCGGTCGTCCACCTCATTTGAACTCTACCACCGGGCAGAGGGGGATCAAGGAAACCGGGCGGGACAAATAGCGAGAATTTTTTCACACTCGTGGCATAATCGGGGCCAGTGGTCGTAACCGCTGTCAGTTGTCAGTTGTCAGTTGTCAGGAAATGGGATCTCCCCCGATCCCCGACCCCCGATGGTCGGCCCTATGCTCCTCCATTACCTCCACCCCCGCTTCTTCTTCGGCAATCTTCTGACCCTGCTCGGGATCAACAACCAGTGGCGCACCTTCTCTCGCGAGCGCTACGAGCAATACCAGCGCCGGGGTTGGCATCACGTTGGGGTTTCGCGCCACGGCTACTTCAAGGTTCGGCGCGGGAAGAAGAGCACGCGGAGTTTCTGACCCGGATGTGACGCGGCGCATGCGGGCGCCCTGGCGGGTGAACCGATGGACCCCGGCCCCCACGCTCCACCCCCCAGTCCCGGCGCGGTCCTGCTGGCGCGCGACCCGATGGACCGCGCGCCCGACGCCGCCGCTGAGTTCCTCGGCTGGCCCGTGGCGCTGCTCATCGCCGGCGTCACGGTGGTGATCGTGGCGCTCGCGGCGCGGCGCGCCGCGCGTAGGGAAGACCCCCTGCCGAGGTTGAGCGACCAGACCTTCGCCGGCGACATCGCCCCGGACGCGCCCCCGCTGCTGGCGCAATTCTGCCGCGCGTGGCACGTGCTTGACCGTGTGAACGAGGCCCAGACCCGCCTGCTCGTCGACCGCCTGCGCGACGTGGCGCGCGTGGGCCTGCTGGACCTGGACGCCAACCCCAACGCGGTTCACGCCGCCGGCGTCACGCAGCCCGCCACGCTCGTGCTCTTCCACCGCGGCCGTCCGGTCTGGACCCACGCCGGCCAGTTCGCCGCCGAGGAGATCGAGGCCGCCGTGCGCCATGTTCTGGGCCGTTTGGAGGGGAAGTGACGGTGCCCGGTGCTTGCCCCGCTCACGGCCCGCAATAGCCGGCGAACCACTGGGCATTCAAAACGCGTGTACCCCGCCACCTGTCGGGAGCCATCCCGTCTTCTTGAGCCACTGAAGAATCTGTCCGAAGTCGGCGTCAAACGCGACATAGCAGAACGCCCAGAGATTCCCCTCGCTATCTGTGGTGTAGAAAACGGCGTACTCCGAAAGGTAGTCGCGATCGAAATAGGCCGTTTCTTCGAGCACGCTTTGTGCGTGGAGATCGGCGAAGTAGTGCCGAAGATAGATGGCTTGTGGAATGTCGCCGATCTTCACCAGCGGATCGGCCGGAGAATTGAACGCATGGACCAATAACCGGCAAGCGTCCATAGTCCGGCCGCGGTGACCCCGCTATATCGGTTTGTCGAGAACTTCCCTCGTCACAGGAGTCTGGAACGACGCCACCAACGCCTTCTCCTTTTCACTCAGCTCAGGCACTGAAGGCGTCTGGTCGAGCCTCTGAAGGACGTTGAGGATCCACTGGATCGAAACACATTCAAGGGGACCCTTGGCATCGGGGTCCGGAACCCAGGTCGAGTACACGCTCGCGACTTCGGCTTTCGGGACCGCGCGACGCTTCCTGGGCATCCCAGCCTTGGCCTCGGTCATGCCGCCCTCCTGTGTCTCAGCCGGAGACTGCGACCTTCTCCCGTGGGGAGGACCAAAAGACTCGGCACACCATGTGAGGCGAAACAGTGCTTGCGGTCAAACACAATCATTCCCTTAGCCGCGTGGGGGCGGCGCGTCGCGATACGCTGCCCGCTGGGCCGCTGGGGGCGGGCGGACATGCGGCACCACTTCCGTCCTGGTGGCGCCCGGCGAGAAAGGCTCATGCGTTCCAGGCCCCGCCGCTCCCGCTCCCGACCGCGCGGCCAGGGTGGCCAGAAAGACTCCGGCCGCCACGCTGACGTTCAGACTGTCGAGAACCGGCGGGCCGGACGCGCCGCCCGTCGCCCGCGAACCACCCCGCTCCCGCCCGCCGCGTCCCGCCGGGGCCTGGCTGGCGGCGACGGCCGGGCCGGGACCGGGGCCGGGGATGCGCACCAGCGCGTCGCAGGCCGCGCGCAGGGCGGGCGAGAGACCGCGCCGCTCGTTTCCCAGCGCCAGCGCGCAAGGGAAGCGGGGCGCGAGATCGAACAGCGAGACCCCCCCGCGAGGGTCCGCCCCGTACAGCGCATGCCCGGCCGCGCGCAACCGGGCGGCGACGGCGGCCACGCTCTCCACCGCCAAACACGGGATTGACTCCGCCCCTCCCTCAGCCGTGCGCATGGTGGCGGGCGAGAGGTCGGCCCCGCCGCCGCGCTCCACGATCAACGCGTCGCACCCGAAGAAGGCGGCGGTGCGGAGGATGGCGCCCAGGTTGTGCGGGTTCTCGACCCATTCGAGCAGCGTCACCAGCCTCGGTCCGCGGCGCAGCAGGTCGTCGATGGAGGGCTGCGCGGCTGGCCGGCAGGCCACGGCGATCCCCTCGTGGTGCTCGCTGCGGGCGACGCGGGTCAGTTCGTCGAGCGAGTTCTGGCGATACACCAGCCGCCGCCGCGCGGCCTCTTTCAGGAAAGGCTTGAGCGCCTGGAGACGGTCCGGCGCGTAATGGATGCGCGCCACGTCGGCCATGCGGCGCGCCAGCACCGCCCGCGCGGCGAACCAGCCGTAGACGACGATGAGGTTGTCGTCGGGATGGCGGGCCATGGGGGTCGGGGATCAGGGG
>JACQVU010000342.1 GCA_016209585.1 Planctomycetota bacterium | reverse complement strand
TCGCCGCGTGCGCCGTCTCCTGGAAGATCATCTCGGTGTTCGCCCCGCCCGAGGGCACCATGGGGTACACGTTCTGCTCGCGCTGGCTCTCGAAGTGCAGCAGCACCGGTCCGGGGGCGGCCAGGAACTCGCCGATGGCCGCTTCGGCCGCCGCGGGGGCGCTATCGCTCAGCCGGAGGCCGGGGATGCCGTAGGCCCGGGCGATGGCGGCGAAGTCGGGGTTGTCGTAGAGATCCGTGTGCGAGTAGCGCCGCCCCCAGAAGAGTTCCTGCCACTGGCGCACCATGCCCAGGTACTTGTTGTCCACCACCATGATCTTCACCGGCAGGTTGTAGCGCTTCACCGTCGCCAGTTCCTGAATGTTCATCTGGAAGCCGCCGTCCCCGCTGATGCTGATCACTTGCCGGTGCGGGAACGCCAGTTGCGCCCCGATGGCGGCCGGCAGGCCGTAGCCCATGGCCCCCAGGCCGCCGGAAGTGAGCCAGTTGCGGGGGTGCGACACGCGCAAACTCTGCGCCGCCCACATCTGATGCTGGCCGACGTCGGTGGCGATGATGGCGTCGTCCGCGCACCGCCGGAAGAGGAGATCCAGCGTGCCGATGGAGCAGGCCTTCTCAGCCGAAGAGTGGCCGGCCGGGCCGTAGCCCTTGTTCTCAATGGCCCAGACCCGCCCGACCCAGGCCCCGTAATCCGGCGGCGGCAGTGGCTGCCGGGCGATCTCGTCGAGGAAGTCGCGCAGCACCAGTTTCAGGTCGCCGACGATGGGCACGTCGATCTGGCACACCTTGTCGATCTCCGCCGGGTCGACGTCGACGTGGATGATTTTGGCGTTGGGCGCGAACTTCTCGACGTTGCCCGTGACCCGGTCGTCGAACCGCGCGCCGAACACCGCCAGCACGTCGCAGTCGTTGATCGCCAGGTTCGCCCGGCGCGTGCAGTGCATGCCGGGCATGCCCAGCCAGCGGGGGTGGTCGCACGGAACGGTTCCGAGCGCGTTCAACGTCGTGGTCACGGGCGCCGGCAGGAGATCGATCAGAACGCGGAACTCGTCGACCGCGTCGGCGATCTTGACGCCGCCACCGGCGAGGATCACCGGCGCGCGGGCGTCGCGTAACATCGCCAGCGCCCTCGTGATCTGGCGGCGATGGCCGCGGAGCGTGGGGTTGTAGCCCGGCAGGTCGACGGCGTCGGGGTACGCGAACGGCCCCTGGGCCTTGAACACGTCCACCGGAATGTCCACCAGCACCGGCCCCGGCCGGCCGGTGCGCGCGATGTGGAAGGCCTCCTTCATCACGCGGGGGAGGTCGGCCAGTTTCTTGACGAGATAACTGTGCTTCACGATGGGCAGCGTGAGGCCGAAAACGTCGGTCTCCTGGAACCCGTCGGTGCCGATGAGCGCCGTGCGCACCTGCCCCGTGATGCAGACCAGCGGCACGCTGTCCATGGAGGCGTTGGCGATGCCGGTGACCATGTTGGTGGCCCCCGGCCCCGAGGTGGCGATGGCCACCCCCACCCGGCCGCTGGCGCGCGCGTAGCCGTCGGCGGCGAACACCCCGCCCTGCTCGTGGCGCGGCAGGATGTGCCGGACCTCCTTCTGGAAGTGATACAATGCGTCGTAGAGTGGAATGTTCGCCCCGCCGGGGTACCCGAACACCAGGTCCACCCCCTCTTCCAGGAGGCAACGCACCGTCATTTCCGCGCCGGTGATGAGCATCCTGATACTTCAACACGCGGCGACGGCGAACGCCAAGTCAGATATCCGGCAGCGCGGCCACCCCGGGGAGCGTCTTGCCCTCCAGCAACTCCAGGCTGGCGCCGCCGCCGGTGGAGACGTGCCGGATCCGGGCCTTGAGGCCGAACTGTTCGACGGCGGCCACGGTTTCGCCCCCGCCCACCACGGTGAGGCCGGTGGAGGCTGCCAGCGCCTCGGCGACCCGCCGGGTGCCGGCGGCGAAGGCGGGGCGCTCGAAGACGCCCATTGGCCCGTTCCAGACGACGGTGCGGGCGCCGGCGATCTCGCGGGCGTAGCGCTCGGCGGTGCGCGGCCCGATGTCCAGCCCATACATACTGTCCGGGATCGAGGCGTCGCAGGGAACCGGGGCGGCATCGGGCGCGTTCTCCCGCGCGGCGACGTGATCCTCCGGCAGCAGCACCCGCGCGCCACGGGCGGCGGCCTTCTCCAGCAGCGCGCCCACTTCCGCGACCCGGTCGGCGTCGAGGATCGACTTGCCGATCTTCACGCCTCGCGCCGCCAGGAAGGTGTAGGCCATGCCGCCGCCGATGAGCAGCGCGTCCACCCGCTCGATCAGGTTGCGGACGACCTTCAACTTGTCCTTCACCTTGGCGCCGCCCAGGATGGCCATGAGCGGCCGCGCCGGGTTCAGAAGGATGCGGGCGAACGCGGCCAGTTCGGCCAGCAGCAGCAGGCCGGCGGCCGACGGGAGCAGTTTGGGAACCCCCGCGATGGAGGCGTGCGCGCGGTGCGCCGCGCCGAAAGCGTCGCTCACGAAAAGGTCGCCGTGCCGCGCCAGCGCCGCCGCGAAGGCGTCGTTCCCAGCCTCCTCCGCCGCGTGGAAGCGCAGGTTCTCCAGCAGCGCCACGCGCTCGGCGCAGGCGGCCAGGGCTTTCTCAACCTCGGGACCGACGCAGTCCGGCGCCATCGCCACCGGCTCGCCCAGCAGTTCCGCCAGGCGCCGCCCCACGGGGGCCAGCCGCATGCTCTCCACCACCTTGCCGTCCGGCCGGCCGAGGTGCGAGCAGAGAACCACCTGGCGCGCGCCCGCGTCGAGGCAATGGCGAATGGTGGGCAGGCTCTCCACGATGCGCGCGTCGGAGACGATGCGCATCCGCTCGTCGTACGGCACGTTGAAGTCGGCGCGGATCAGCACCCGCTTGCCGGCCACGGCGAGATCGCGCACCGACCGTTTGCGGAGGGACATGGTGTTCGCGCCGCGCCAGCCGCCGACGAACCGCGCCGGCGCTGCACGGCGCGACTCCGCCTCTTCCCCGCCCACCCGCTACTTGCGGCGGCTGTAGTAATAGTACGAGTAGCGGCTGGCCGGCACCCGGGTGCCGTTGTAGATGATGCCCAGGATGTTCTTGTTGATGAGCCGCAGGCGGTGGAAGGCCTGCTGGGCCGCGTGCTTGGTGGTGCGGCCCTCGCGGATGAGGAAGAAGATGTTTCCGGCGCACCGCGCGAAGGCGCTGAAGTCGGCCACCGCCATGAGGCCGGCGGTGTCGAGCAGCACGATCTCGTACCGCCGGGAGAGGGCGTCGAGCAGTTCCGGCAGGCGCGGCGAGGAGAGCAATTTCCAGGGGTTCCCGCCGGGCACGCCGCAGGGCACGATGTGGAGGTCCCAGAAGGGGGTCTTCTGCACCACCTCCGCGGCCGTGGCCGTGCCCTGGAGGTACTGGGTGAGGCCCACCTTGGGGGGCGCGTCGCCCAGGAGGTGAATGACGGCCGCGCCGTCGGCCCCGCGAAGGTCGGTGTTCACCAGCACGGTGGAGGAGCCGGAATGGGCAAAGGAGAGCGCCATGTTCGTGGAGACGAAACTCTTGCCCTCGCCCCGCCCCGGCGACACCACGGTGATGAGGTTGGTGCCGCTGGTGGCGCGGTTGACGCGCAGGTTCTCGCGGACGATGGCCATGATCTCCGTTTCCGGCGCGCTGCGGTCGTCGAAGGGCAGGATGCCGGCCGGATAGGTGCGGAAGACGGGCAGCCGGCCGGAGACCGGCAGGAGCAACAGGTGGGAGGCGATGGCGTCGGAGTGGATTTCGTCGGAGAGGTGCTCGCGGAAGAAGAGCGTGGCGAGCGCGAAGACGAAGGCGAAAGCCAGCGCCCCGAACAGCACGGTGCGGTTGCTCTGCCGTTCGGCGTCGACGGCCCAGCGGAGCACGCGGTACATCTCCTTGGGCATCGTGGTCGCGGCCATCTCCTGCGTCACCTGTTGCTTGGCGACCTCGCCGTCGGTGAGGTCGATGTTCTGCATCTCGGCCTGTTTCGCGTCGCGATCATAGTCGATCACCGCGGTGCGCAGTTGGGCCGCGGACTTCTCGTATTTCTCTCGCTCCGCCTTGGCCCGAGGCTCGGTGGCTTCGATCTCCGCCTTCAACCCCGAAATGCGGTTTTGCAGGTCGGTGGCCGTCGCGCTGAGGTCGGCCGTGTCGTCCGCCGGCGCGGCGCCGCTCTGGTCCTTCATCCGCCGCTCGATTTCGTCCGACTGCTTCTGGATCTGCGTGTCCAGCGCCGTCACGTCGCGGCTGGTCTCCGCCAGCCCCTCGCGGGTCACCTTCTGGGTCCGCTCGTCCTTCAACAGGCCCAGTTTCACCTTCATGGCATCGAGTTGGCGATCCCGCACGGGAACCCGGATGTCGCCGACGATGCTCCCGGTGGTGAACTGGCGCTCCAACTCCGCGAGGCGCCTCCTGGTGATGTCCAGCGCGGACTCCTGCGACTCCACCACCTTGCGCCACTGCTCCAGTTTCTCCCACCGGTCGTTCCTCTCCCGCGTGCTGACCAGCAGGCGGCCCGTGGCCGGGTCCACCCGTTCTTCCATCAGCCGCGGCACTTGCTGGCTCAACTGGCGCCGAAGCGCCTGGTTCTCTTCTTTCTTCGTCCGCAGGCGCTGCGCGGCGTCCTTGCCCCCAGCCTCGGCTTCCCGCTTCCGCAGGTCCTGGAACGAGTAGATGACGGCATTGACCACCGCCAGCGCCAGGCCGTCGGACGCATGCGCCACCTCCACCTGGATCTTGCTGGACTCCTCCTGTGCCGTCACCTTCAACAGGTCCGACAGCCGGTTTCCGCGCAATTGCTTGATGGCCTCGCGGTCCAGCGGCGACATGTTGGCCGCCACCGCGCTGAACCGCGCCGCGGCCGGCACTTCTTCCGGCAGGTCGGACCGGGACGCCACCCACCCCTTCAACAACGACGTCGCGGCCACGCCCACGGCCGGAGAACGAATGAACTCCGCGTCCGCCGCCAGCGCCGCCCCGCCGGCGCCGCCGAACAGCGCGGCCCGGGGGTCGGGCGTGGCGCCGCCTTGCCGCTGCAACTGGCCGATGGCCACAAACGTCGTGCCGGTGAACACGTAGGTGTAGATCGCGCCGATCACCGCCACCGCCAGGAACGTGGAGATGAACAACCAGCGCCGCCGCCCGAGCGTTTTCAGATAGGTGCCGAACGTCACGTCCGTCAGGAACTGGCCGTCCGTGCCTTCCAGCGACGCCCCCGGCGGCCCTCCCACCGCGGGCGAGGCTGGCGCCGGCGGGGCGGCGGACGCCTCGGCCACGGCGGCGCCGGACGCCGATTGTGGTGGCGCGCCGGGCGCGCCTTCGCCGCGGATCTGGCGCACCCGGGCGGACAGCAGGTCTTCAAAGGAGGTCCCGTGACCACGTGTCATTTCGACATCCTCAGGCCAAAGCCACCACCACCGGCCCGGCGAGCCCCGCCTCGCCCGGCCAGCCCCGGCCATACCGCCCTCACATGTTTCGACGCGAACCGATACGCGCCTGAAACCTGATTCCCCCCGCCGACAAGGCGACGTGCGCCACCACGCGACGCCACCACCAAGATTACAATTATAGTCCGCCGGCCGGCTGACGCATC
>JACQVU010000374.1 GCA_016209585.1 Planctomycetota bacterium | reverse complement strand
TCGGCGCGCATGCGAACGCGGCGAATCGGTCCGGTGGCGTAGGTCCGCGTCACGCCGAACTCCAGCGGGCGCACCCACTGGAACGGCTCTTCCTCCCACTCCACGTTCATTCCCAGGTACTTCAGCCGCAGGCGGCGACGCGCGTTCAACGGCCGCGGCGCGCCGGGCGGGGAAGGCAGCATCTCCACGCGCGGCAGGCCGGTGTCGCGGTTGAAGCGGTTGGTGTCGGCCACCAGCGGCCAGAGCGCCTCCGGCGGCGAGGCCAGGTCATACTCCCAGCGATAGTGATACTCGGTGACCATGGCTGGCGCGGGGTGCGGATGGAAGTTGCAGCGGGACACACGCCTTGGAGCGCGTGAGGCTTTCAAGTGGGCGGGTTCCCCGCGAAGAGGTGATTGAGCGGTAGCCGGTGAAAGTGCTCTTGCCTCCCGATTCCTAGCCAAAATCCGCCCGTGTCGGGCGTCGCGACGGAGATGAGGGGTTTAGCGCTCCCTGGGAGGACAGGGAGGGTCTATCGACCCCCCTGGATCTGCGCCCGATACCCCGCCCGTTCCACGGCTCCCACGAGCAAGGAATCTGCCGGGGGCGAAGCCGCGTCCACGGTGACCGTCGCCAGACCTTCCCCGTAGACCACGAACGCGCGCCGGACGCCCGCTACGGCCCCGAGTTCTTTCTCCACGGAAGCGGCGCAGGCCTCACACGTCATACCATCGATCCCGAGCGTCACCGTCTTTACTCCGGCCGCCACCTCGGTGGCGGCTGGCGGCGCGCGACGCCAGAGAAAACCCACATAGTTCGGGAAGAACGCGATCGCGGCGACGGCCACCGTCGCGACCCACAGCATGGCCCGGTTGAAGCGCTTGACCTTTCGGCTGGGCGTGGCGCACGCGCTTCCCGGAGCGCACGCCCCTTTCCGGAAGTAGGCCAAGTAGAAGCCCAGTCCGAGAAAGAGGGGCGTGACGCCGAGGAAGATCGGGCGGAGCCGCTCGAAGGCTGCTGAGGCGCCCGCCGCCGAGGCTCCGAAAGCCACGAGCACGAACGGAAGCCAGCAGCAGGCGGAAGCCATGATCGCCGAGAGGAGCGAGGCGCCGGCTGCGAGAATCCCCGCGCGCGCGGTCCGCGAGGCCATCTCCTCCGGCGGCGCATCCTCCCGCGGCGCGCAGCAGTCGTGCGGCAGCGCCGGGTCGCCCGCGGCACAGGCTGGCGCCGGCCCAATCCGCTCCCCGTCGAGCGAAGCGAAAGATCCCTTGACGGCTTTGTTGACGTCGCCAAGGCAGCAGGCTCCCTTCGGGTTCATGGTCTCGCAGGCGCACTCGCCCGCCTTGATTTTCGCGGTGATCGACGCCACGACCGTGCTCCGGCCCGTCCTGTCGATCTCCTCCCGGATGCTCTCGGCGGTGTGGCCGAAGCAGTAGCACACCGTCTGCGGGGAGGCATTCTCCTTCGCTCCCACGCGCACCCTGAGGGCATCCTTGGGAAGCGTCCTGCCGTCAGCGGCGAAGTAGACAACGTCACAATCAGGAAGGTCGCAGTAGAACCACTCCCCCCCTTCGACCTCCTCGATGCGGTCGGTGCGGACGAGGTTGCGCACGGTGACGCCCGACACTCGCTTTCCCGGCAGCCCGGCGACCGGGCACAGTGCGGTCACTTTCTCACCTTCTTTCCTCGCGACATTTCTCCCCATGAGCAATCGTCGCCGCAAGCACATTCACTCCGGGGAGGAGGACGATTGCCTCCTTCGGCGGCAGGACTACTGCAAGATCACCGACGAATCGCCGCAAGTGGGATCGTGACACTAGGCTCTGTTTGGAAAGTCATGGCGAGGGTCAAACCGAGCGAGAACCGCGCCATCTAAGGAACGCCGGATTCGCGGTATTATGGAGAAATACGGCATCCGGCGTGACGACGATGGCGTGGTTTGCAGCCGGTTTGACCCCGGCAGGGCTTTTCAAACAGAGCCAAACATCCATCGTGCGGCGGCGGACCCGAGAGGCCACGAACTGCGTGGGCGTGAACCCGAGCGGTGAAACACCCACGCTTCACGGGATCGCCTCACTTCATGGCGGCGGCCTTGGCCTCGCACTTTGGACACATCTTCCCCGGCTTGCAGTCCGGACACGCGCTGGCCCCTCCCATCTCCGGGTCTTTTTTGCAGTTCCCACAGCCCGCCACGCCGAGCGCCGCCACTGCCAGGAGCAGCGCCACCGTTTTCCACGTACGCGCCATGTGATGAACCCTCCCTTCTTTGGTCCACGCCACTCCCGAGGGCGCTCACCGTGGTGAACGGTTTCCCGCGCCCCCCGAAAGCGCGCGCGTGAACGAGAACTCGACCTTCGCGCTCGCGGGCTTCCCGCCGACCTCCAGCACGGGGTAAGCAAGGAAGTTGATGGGACCGGAAGCGGGAAGCGGGTTGACGACCAAGTCGCGCCCTCGGCTCGACACCCGCGCGCATGTGGGAAATAACGAGAAATCCAGGGCGATTATTCCTTTTTTTTTCTTTTGGCGATGGAGGAGGCGAACGGTTACAAAATCTATGATGGAATATCGCGTGGCG
>JACQVU010000373.1 GCA_016209585.1 Planctomycetota bacterium | reverse complement strand
GGGCTGGAGCCGGGGAATCGAGGGCGGTCAGAGCCGGTCGAACATGATGCTGAGCGACTCGCCCAGGTGAATGCGTTTGATCGCCTCCCCCAGCATGGGGGCGACGCTGAGAACCTTCACCTTCTCCGGGGCGCCCGGCGCCAGGGGGATGGTGTCGGCCACCAGCACCTCGCGGAAGGGCGCCTCTTCCAGGCGCTTGAAGGCGTTGCCGCAGCAGACCGGGTGGGTGGCGCAGCCCCAGAGTTCCCGGGCGCCGTACTCCTTGAGGATCTTCGCGGCCTCCGCGATGCTGCCGGCGGTGGAGATCATGTCGTCGACGATGATGCAGTTCTTGCCCTCGACGGTGCCGATGAGTTTGAGGGCGTTGGTCTTGTCGGGAGTGACGCGGCGCTTCTCCACGATGGCCACGTCGGCGTCGATGCGCTTGGCGAAGGAAGAGGCCATTTTCGAACTGCCCACGTCGGGCGCCACCACCACCACGTCTTTCGTGCCCAGCCGCGCGAAATAGTGCAGGAAGACCTTGCTGGCGTAGAGGTGGTCGACGGGAATGTCGAAGAAGCCCTGGATCTGCGCGGCGTGGAGGTCCATGCACAACACCCGGTTCGCCCCGGCCGAGCAGATCAGGTTGGCCACCAGTTTGGCGGTGATGGGCACCCGGCCCTCATCCTTGCGATCTTTGCGCGCGTAGCCGTAATAGGGCAGCACGGCCGTCACCCGCTCGGCCGAGGCGCGCTTGCAGGCGTCCATCAGGATGAGCAATTCCATCAGGTGCTCGTTCACCGGCGGGCAGGTGGACTGCACGATGAACACGTCGCACCCGCGGATGTCCTCTTCGATCTTGACGTTGATCTCGCCGTCGGGGAAACGGTCCACCAAGGCGGCGCCCAGCGGGCGATCCAGTTCGTTGCAGATCGCGCGCGCCAAGTCGCGGCTGGCGCTCCCCGACAGGATCTTGATTCCCTTGCGCATCATCGCGGTCAGCCTTGGGCCTTCCGGTGGGGCCGGGCGGGGACGCCGAAAACGGTTTCGCCGTCGGGCACGTCGTGCCCACGGGTGACCACCGCGCCGGCGCCGGTGACCGCGCGGTCGCCGATCTTCACCGGCGCGACCAGCAGCGAACCGGAGCCGATGAAGGCGCCGGCGCCGATGTGGGTGTGGTGTTTGGTCTTGCCGTCGTAGTTGCAGACCACGGTGCCGGCGCCGATGTTGGCGTTCTCGCCGATGGTCACGTCGCCCAGGTAGGTCAGGTGCTTGGCCTTGGTGTGGCGGCCGAGATGGGCCTTCTTGGCCTCGACGAAGTTCCCCACCTCCGATTCCGGCTCCATCACCGTGCCCTCGCGCACGTGGGAGAAGGGGCCGACGTGGCACCGCGCGCCGATCACCGCCCCGCGCCGGATGACGGTGAAGGGCATGATCACCGCGTCGCGGCCGATGGTCACGTCGGCCTCGACGTGGGTGTGCATCGGGTCTACCACGGTGACGCCGTTTTCCATGTGGTCGAAGAGGATGCGCAGGCGCATGGCCGTCGACACCTCCGCCAGGTCCTGCCGGGAATTCACGCCGTGGAACTCCTCCGCGTCGTCGAAGTCCACCCCCACCATGCGCGTTCCTTCGCGCCGCGCCAACGCGAAGACGTCGGGCAGGTAATGCTCGCCCTGCGCGTTCCGCGACCCCACCCGCCCAAGGAGAGCGAACAGCGCGCGGCAATCGAACGCCATGATGCCCGTGTTCACCCGCGTCGTCTCCCGCTCTTCGTCCGTGCAGTCCCGATCCTCCACCACCCGCTCCACCGCGCCCCCGGCGTCCAGGAAGACCCGGCCGTAGCCCGTCGGGTCATCCGGCTCCATCAGGGCCATGGCCCCGCGCGCCTTCTCCGTTCGCAGCGCCGCCACCAGCGCGGCCAGGCTCTCCGGCTCCACCAGCGGCACGTCGCCGCACAGGATGAGCGCCACCCCCTTGAAGTCCGCCAGCGTCTCCCGCGCCTGCATCACGGCGTGCCCCGTGCCCCGAGGCTGCTCCTGCGTCACGAACGTCACGTCGGGCGCGGTCAGCGCCGCCCGCGCCTCGTCTCCGGCCGGGCCCACCACCACCACCTGCCGCGAAGAGCCGGCCGCGCGCGCCGCCCGCGCCACCCACTCCACCATCGGCAGGCCGCACACGTCGTGCAGCACCTTGGGCAGCGCGGACTTCATCCGCTTCCCCTCGCCCGCCGCAAGCACGATGGCCCGTATGTCGTCCGCCATGTCACTACCCGGCCAGGACTCGAACCTGGAATAACGGGACCAAAACCCGTTGTGTTACCAATTACACCACCGGGTATCCGCCCGCCTCCGGCGCCCCAGACCGCTTTTTCGGGGAAGAAAGATCATACCGGCGCGCCAGCCGGTGTCAACGGCGTCTTCAGATGCTCCTTGGCCAGCGCCACGTACTTCTCGAACGCCGCCGGATCGTTCACCGCCAGGTCGGCCAGCACCTTCCGGTTCACCTCCACCTTCGCCTTCTTCAGCCCGTCGATGAGACGCGAGTAGGCGATCCCCTGCGCCCGCGCCGCGGCGTTCAGGCGCACGATCCAGAGCGCCCGGAACTCCCGCTTGCGCACCTTCCGATCCCGCGTCGCGTACCGGTGCGACCGCGTCACCTGGATGTGCGCCAACCGGTACGACGTCCCGCGCCGAAGGTAGAAACCCTTCGCGCGCTTGAGCACCTTCTTCACGTACCGCTTCCGGGCGACGTTGGTTTTGACACGCATGGGAGGGGCTGAGGGTTAGGGGCTGGGGGCGAGGGACGGGGGTCAGGTGTTGGGTGCTGGGTGTTGGGTCCAGAACCCAACACCCAGCACCCAACACAGCCCAACACGCACATCAACTCCATGTAGTTCCGCGCCGCCGTGCCC
>JACQVU010000338.1 GCA_016209585.1 Planctomycetota bacterium | reverse complement strand
GGGCAAGGGACGGGGGGGCGGGCGGAGTGCCGCGGTGTTGGGTGTTGGCCCCAGCACCCAACACCCAAAGGCAGGGAGGTTCCTAATCCGCCGCGCGCTTCGCACGGGTGAACGAGAACTCTACCTTCGCGCTCGCCGGCCGCCCGCCGACTTCAAGAAGCGGGTACGCGAGGAAGTTGATCGGTCCTGAAGCGGGAAGCGGGTCGACCACCAGGTCACGCCCCCGGCTGAGTTCGAAGCGATTCGCCGGCTGGCGCCCGAAGTAGTAGGTGGCGAGGCGGGAGTACTTGTCGCCCTCGCTGATGTCGACCGGCCACCATTTTTCGTCGGCATAAAACTCGGCCCAGCAGTGATACCCGTCGATCCCCCCTTCGTCCCTTTCCGCGGGAATGGCCACGCCGATCGCGAAGCGCGACGGAATCCGGTCCGACCGGGCGAGCGCCATGAAGTAGGAGTGAAACTCCGTGCAGTTTCCGGTTCCCACGTCGCAGGCGTAGTTCGCGTCGCCATTGCCCCAACGGTCGCCGTACTTCATGTAGCGCACGCTGTCGATAACGTGGTCATACAGCGCGCGCGGGCGGACCAGTTCCCCATCCTTGTCTTTCAGCACCTCTTGAGCGATCTGCTCAAACCGCCCACCGACAGGCACGAGTCGATCGGGCTTCAAGTAACTCTCAACATCGCCCGCGGGCGCCCGGTTCGCGGCCTTCTCCCGCCGCTCCACACCAAAGACGATCTCTACCACCCCTCCGCCGTCCGCCGGGGTGAGGTCGAGGAAGAGGATGCGGTTGGCGTGATCGCGGTCGCGCACGATCTCCCGCCGTCCTGGCGCCTGGATTGATCGAATCTCCACGTTCTGGTACTCGTCCGACTCCGGGAACGGCAGCCACATTCGGGCGGGTTCGGCGAAGTCGGGAAGGTCCGCGCGGTACCGAAACTCGAACCGGTCCACGCCGGTGATCACCCCCAGTTCGCGCGGGGAGGCTGCGTCGACGGAGATGCGGCGCCACGTTCCATCCGGCTGCTGTTTCCATGCGTAGTAGGGTTGACCGTTCAACTTGTGGACCGTCGTCTCGGTGACGGTCATGGCGCCCGGCGTGCCGGCAAGGAAGAAATCGACGTCGTAGACGTCGCCTTCGGTGTCCGCCAGGTCCACGCACGCGAACTGGACGCCCCCGCCGAGTTCCGACAGATACTCCATGTGGACCCGGACGAGTTTCAACCGCAGTTCCTTGCCCGCTTGCGGGTGTTGGAGGTGGAAGAACCCGCCGTCAGCCGCGGTTTTTTCGGCGATGTGCGTTTTGATCGCCGCCGCGATCTGCTGGATGGTGACCCGCGCGGCATCCGTGGGCGCGGAGGGACCCGCGCTCGCCGTCCGGGAAGCCGTGTTCCCCGCGCCAGCAAGCCCGGACACCCACCAGATGCCAACCGCGCCCGCGGCGGCGCAGAAGCCGACGGCCAGTCGTTTTGAGGAGAGCGTCATTTCGGGTGTTCCGGATGGTCGGACGGGTGCTCCGACTTCGACGGATGTTCGGACTTCCCCTTCTCTTCCGACTTCGAGGGCTGCCCAGACTTCGCGGGGTGTTCGGTTTCCGCCTTCGGGTCGTCCTTCAACTTCTTTTCCTCGTTGTCGCTGCATCCCGCCGCGAGCAGGCTGGCGCCGACGAGCAGAGAGATCGCTGCGGAGAGTTTCCGAACGTTCATGCTGGTTCTCCGTTCCGGGTCACGATGGTGGTGAAACTGTGGTTCCTGACCGGACACACGCACGGGTAACGAAGGAGCGAGCCGGATTATTCCATTTCCGCTGTCGCTACCGCGCGGTTCTTTGAAATCAACTCCCGCCCTAATTGGTTGACGGGTGCAATTCCCCGCGCTATTCCCTCTCGAAAAGTCCCCAGGCGGCGCGATTCTCGGCGGTCAGGTCGCGTTGCAGGGCGTCGAGGTTCTCCTGATCCGCGTTGCACGGGCTGACCAAGCCGAAAGCAACGTCGTCCACCTGCCACGCGCGAACGACGTAACCGCGCACGATCCCGCGATCCCCCTTCTCGCCCGGCGGCAGGCCGACCGCTCCCCGCCGCTGGAGGTGTTCGGCGTTGGCGACGACCAGCGACGACTCCACCCCATCGCTCCCCCGGACGACCAGCACGTAGGCCCGCTGTTCGAGCAGCATGCAATCACGGGCGTTCTCGATGGCGTATCCGGCGGGTTCCAGGCATTCGTGCGAGACGACGCGGCCGACGCACTCCCGGGACAGCGCTTCCCGCGCGGCCTTGGTCGCGCGGTGCCGCTGCGCGCACCATGCATGCATTTCGTAGAAGCGCTGGTGGGTGGCGACGAGCCCCGACCACAGGGGCGAGGCGCGGGCGATCCGCGACGTGAACAGCAGACCGCCCCCGAAGAGCGCCAGGACGAGCGCCGCGGCCGCCGTCGCGTGCAGGCGCGGGAAGGCGCGCCAACGAATCGTTCCACTTCGATACCCACCGGCGCCCGGCGCGCCCTGAACCCGCGCGGGATCGTCCGCGTCTCCGCTTCGGTTTTCGAGCGCGCGAAGGACCGCTCGCCGCAGCGGGTCCGGCGCGCCAGGTTGCGCGCGCTCGAATTCCCGAAGCCGATCCGAGAGTCGCCGCGTCGCCACTGAATCTCCGCGCGGCAGCGTCTCGTCGTCGCCCGCCATGCCCGCCGCGTCGAACCGCTCGCCCGCGCGGCGCGCGTTCTTCAAGGGCATCGGGGAATCGTCGTTCGCGTTCATGGGGGAACAACCGGGAGTCAGGCGCCGATCACGGCGGGGGTTTCGCCCGCGGGACGAACACCGGACTCCGTGAACTCCGGCGCGCCCAGGAGCGCGACCATCGCCCGACGCGCCCGGAACAAACGGGACATCACCGTGCCTATCGGCACGTCCAGCGCCGCGGCCGTCTCCTCGTACGAGAGGTCGTCGATGGAGATGAGCAGCAGCACGGCGCGCAGGGTTGGCGACAGCGAATCCAGCGCCCGTCGCAGGTCCAGGGGCAGGTGGTCTGAAAGCGCCGGGTCCCGCGCGGCGACCGGCTCGCGCGGTTGCCCCGGATCCGCGCTCGCCGGGACGGAGGCGCCGGACTCCTCCAGGCCCTCCAGGCTGACCAGGCGCGGCGACCGGCGACGCGCGCGGTCGAGGAACAGGTTGGTAAGGATCGTCATCAACCAGGCGCGCAGGTTCGTCCCGGGTTGAAAGAGGTGAAACTTCCGGAAAGCCCGCAGGAAGGTCTCCTGGACGAGATCCTCGGCGTCCGGCCCGCGACCCGCCAGCACGCAGGCCCGGCGGTGCGCCGCATCGAGGAAGGGCAGCGCCTCGGCCTCGAAGCGGGTTCGAAGGTCGGTCGATCCAGGCATGAACACGCGCTCTCCACCGACACTCTTCATGAAACGACGAGGCCCCCCTTGGCTATTCCGCGCGGCCTCGCCCTTGTCCCCTCGCCCCGCGAACCGGCGGCTGCCAGGCGCTCATCCATCAGCGCGGCCGGCTGCTACGCGCGATCACGCTCCTCAGCCGGGTCGGCGGGCGCAGGGGGGCGTTCCGGAGCCGCGCCAAAAAAAAAACCCGGACGGGGCTTCGCTCACACGAAAGAGCGCGGCGACCAGCAGCGTGACCAGCGCGGCTGCGCCGAGGAACAGCGACTGCGTCACCGTCGACGAGCCGCCCGGGAACGGCACGTGCTCCTTGAATATCGCCACCGCCGGGCCGAGCCAGAGCAGCGCGAGGAAGGCGCCCACGCCGTACGCCGGGTGGTCGAACGCGTGGCGCCGCGCCAGCCCGGCCGCCAAGGCGACCACGGCCAGCCCCGCGGCGATGGCGGCGTAGGCGTAAAACACCTTCAGTTGCGTGGCGGCGTCGGCGCGCACCTGCTCCACGGTGCGCGGGTCGCGCCCTTCGTTCACCCGGCGTTCAGGAATCTCGCGGGCGTGGTACTCCACCGTGTTGCCCACCTGCAGCAGGAACGCCACGAGACAGAGCGTCAGGCCGCCCCATCGCTCAATGGCGCCGCGCGCCGGCACGGCCACCGCGCTGCGCGGGTCCGCACGCCAGCGCGCCAGGCCGGCGGCCAGCCCCACGCCCGCCCCCAGCCCGGCGGTGAACTCGTAGGTCTTCCACCAGTCGACGTCGGCGTCCTTGAGAAAGGCGTTGCCCAGCGCCTGGAACCCCTCGCCCAGCATGAAGCCCGCCGCCATTCCGGCGCCGGTGAAGAGGGCGAGACGCGCCACGGGACGCAGCCGCAGCGCGAGCGCGAAGAGCAAAATCAGCGCCCCCGCCACCAGCAGCGCGATCCAGTCGTCGGGACGCTGCCGGCCGCCCGGTTCGATGGGCATCATCAGCAGGCCAAACGACTCCTGGGCGAAGCCCTGCGCGTAGCGGCCGCCGACGATCGCCACGCCCAGCGCCAGCGGCGCCACCCACCATGCCAAGCGCCGCGTGGCCAGGCCAAACCCCACCGCCGCGCCGCCGAAAACGCCCCACAGGAGGCCGATGAGGCCCAGGCATGCGTAGCCGTAGGCCGCGCGGCCGACGTCATGCTCCAACGTCAGGCCGATGAGCGCGCCGTACCCCATGTGGCCGCCGGCGCCGAAGCCCACCGCGCCCAGGCCGCCCAGGTAGAGCGCGTTGGCCACCACGTCGCGCCGCGCGAAAGCCAGGGCCACCGCCAACCCCGCGAGCGCGCCGGGCAACGTCGCGCCCGTGGGGCCGCCGAACACCCCGCGCACGCCCCACCCTTGCGAAAGGGCGACGCCGATGATCCCCACGGCGACGAGGAAGAAACGACGCCAACGCGCGCTCTCGTCGCCGCTTTGGCCGAACGCCCGCGGCGGCTGGTCGTCCGCGGCGTCCGGCCGGGAATCGGGAACGGGCCAGTCTTCGACGAAAGGGGAGTCGTCCGCGCGGTCGCTCATGGGAGGGCCGGCAACACTTCGTTCAGGCTTCCCCGGCGGTAGCCGTCGAGGTCCAGGGCGGCGAAGTGGTACCCGACTTTCTTGAGCGCGGCGCTGATCGCGGCTCGCGTTTCGGGTTCAGCCGCGCGGGCCAGGTCGGCCGGCGCCATTTCCACGCGGGCGACGTCGCCGTGATCCCGCACGCGGAAGCCGCGGAACCCGAGGGCGAACAGCGCCTCTTCGGCCGCCTCGATGCGCGCCAGCAGCCCGGCGGTGACCTCCCGACCATACGGTACGCGCGACGCCAGGCATGCCGCGGCCGGCTTGTCCCAGGTGGGCAGGCCGAGGAGGCGGGAGGCGGCGCGCACCTCGTTCTTGGTGAAACCGGCCTCGAAGAGCGGCGCGCGGGCCCGGCGCTCGGCGGCGGCGCGCATGCCGGGGCGAAGATCGGCGCCGTCATCGACGATGGTTCCCACCGCCACGTGCAAGAGGCCGCGGGCGGCGGCGATGGGGAAGAGCCGGTCGAACAATTCGCTCTTGCAGTGGTAGCAGCGGTCCGGGCCGTTCGCCCGGTACGACTCGTTTTCCACCTCGCTGGTCTCCACCGCCAGGAAGGCCATGCCGCGCTCGGCCGCGAAACGCCGGGCGAACTCCAACTCCCGGCCGGGGATCGAGGGCGAGCGGGCGGTGACCGCCAGGGCGCGCGCGCCGAGAACTTCGTGGGCGACCGCCGCCAGCAGCGTGGAATCGACGCCGCCGGAGAAGGCGACGACAACCGATTCCATTTCGCGCAGGATGGCGCGCAGGCGCGCGAGTTTGGCGGCGATCATGGGCTTCAGAAGTCGCCGCCCGCGCCGGGTGGCCCGGCCGGCGACGGCGCGCCCGCGCGTGGGCCGTCGGGCGTCTTCTTGTCGTTCGTCGGCGGGGCGGTGTCGAACGTCACCCCCGCGTCGTACAACAACGCGGGGTCCTCGCGCCGTTTCCAGGAGTCGAGCAGGGCGTCGACCGAAGGGACCACGGGCGCGTTAAAGCACTCGTGCCCGTTCAACGTGATTCGCGCCGGCTTGGCATAGTCGATGAGGCGGCGGTTGAAGAACACGGTCACGCGCCGGACGCGGGAGACGTCGACCGCGATCTCGTTGGCGCCGGTGTACTTGGCCACGGCCGCGCCGCCGCCGGTCTCATGTTCGACGCGGAGCCAGAAGTTGTCGGCGGAGCCGGGTTCAAAGGCGAAGTGGCGGACTTCGCGGGGGTCGTTGTTCCGGGCGCGGCCGCGGAGCCAGGTGGCGACGCCTTCCAGCATGTCGCGCATGAGCGACGCGTCCCTGGGGATCTCGTGCGCCAGGCCGGGCACCTCGCGGTAGACATGCTCGTAGCCCCATTGCTGGAACTGCGTGGCCGTGCGCCGGTCGAAGGCCACCGGCACGATGGGATCGCGGTCGCCGTGCAGGAAGTAGAAGGGGGTGTTGCGGGCGTTGACCAGCAGCCGCCGGCGGGAGCGGTCCTGGATGCCCACGTACTCAATGCGCGACACGCCGCCCATCACCGGCGCCACGCCGGCCCAGCGGTCGGGGTAACGCAGCCCCACGTTCCAGGCGCCAAAGCCCCCCATCGAAATGCCCATGAGAAAGCAGCGGCTGGTGTCAACGTGGTAGCGGCGTTTCACGGCCGAGAGGCCGGTGAGCGCGAAGCAGGTGGGCCAGTCGGTCCACCAGCCTTTCTGCACGGAGGGGGCGGCCACGATGAAGTCGTCGACCGTCCAGAACTTGTCGAGTTCCTTGAGGGCCATGTCGCCCTTGCCGGTGAGCCAGTGAAGCGAAATGATCACAGGCCAGGGTTTCGCGGCGTCGTAGTTCTTCGGCAGCCGCACGAAGAGGTCCGTCTTCGTGCCGGCCATGGCGTCGGCGATGGTCAACACTTCGTCCCAGGGCTTGCCGGCGTGCGCGGGATTGCGGCTGGCGGCATAGGCACGGGGCGCGGCCAGGGCCTTCTCCATCGCCGCCGGGGTGGGGAAGCGGGCCTTGAGCGCCGCCCCCGCCGCGGCGTCGCCGTCGGCGAAGCGGTCCAGCAGCGCCTGGGCGGGCGCGGCGTTTTCCCCCGACTCCCCGGCCCGCGCCGGGGTCGTCGCCGCCGCCAAGGGCAGCGCCGCGGCCACCAACGTCCAGCAGAACAGCGACCAATGGGAAACGTGCGGGTTGTTCATCGCGCCTCGCGACACGGGGTGGTGAAAGGGGAAGCCGGGATCGCCGCCGGCCGCGATCAGTGTACCCCATCCGCCGGCGGGCTGCTTCCGAGACGATCTCGCGCGGCGATGCCGAACGCGGCGTCGCTGCGCTCGTGCGCCGTCGTGCTCCGGCGCTCGTAGCGCCGCACCTGGTCGGGCGCCAGCCGGCCGGCGTAGTACTCGCGGATGGGGGCGTTGATCACGTCGGCCAGGTGGCGAAGCAGGGCCGCCTGGTGCTCCCGCGAGCGGCGCCGGTCGCGGTCGGCCTTCGACGGCGTGAGCGGCGGGTGGAAGATGACGCGCACCGCCTGCGCGTGCGGCAGTTTCCGGAAGGCGGGCCAGAGGCCGAACGCGCCGACCACGGAGACCGGCACGATGGGCGCGTCCAGCGCCAGCGCCATCTGCACGGCGCCCCGTTTCATCAGTTCCGGCCGCAGAAAGGGGCCGATGCTGCGCTCCCCCTCCGGGCAGACCCCCACCACGCGCCCCGCCTTCAACAGCCGCATGGCGTGGCGGACGGGGGCGCTGCCGGGGGCGGCCAGGTCGACGGGGAAGGCCCCCCACCAGCGCAGGAAGCGGTCCATGCGCGGGTTGCTGAATGCCGCGGCCCAGGTCATGAAGTGCACCGGCCGCGGACTGACCAGGATGATGAACGGCGGGTCCAGGTAGGACGGGTGGTTGGCGATGACCACCGCCGGGCCGCTCGCGGGCAGATGCTCCGTGCCCCGCGCCGACAACCTCCACACCAGGCGCGACACCGCGCCGGCCAGCGGGCGTATTCCCCGGTAGACCAGGAGCCGCCGCCACTTCGCGGCGGGGACGCCAACACCCCGGGGGAGTTCTTCGCGCCAGTGGGGCCTCTGGGGGGGACGGGGGACGGGGGTCCGGGGTCAGGCGGAGTACCGCGGCTGGGGATCACGTAGCCCGGTTTCAGCCGACGTCCAAAAGCCAGCAACAGGAGGAAGCCCGCGACCAGGGGCACGAACTGCACGGCCAGCGCCTCACGCGCGCCGTACTCCGCGGCGACCAGCCAGTAGACGGCGGTGCCGATGACCGAGATTTTCATCGTCACGCCATAGAAGCCGGAGAACTGCCCCAGGCGATCGGGCGGGATCATCTCAAAGAGCAACTGCCGCCCGCAGATCCAGATTCCGCCCATGCCCAGGCTGCCGAGCACCAGCACGCCGACCAGCGCCGCGTGGGCATACTCCCCCGGCAGCGTGCCGAAGGCCAGCGCCCCGCCCAGGGCGGCGACGCTGACGTAGAAGGCGCGCAGCGCGCCGATGCGCCGGAGGATCACGGTCATGGCCACGCCCCAGAGGAAGGCGTAGATGGGGGTGGCCATCATCACGGCGTAGAACCGGGGGCTGCCTTCCGGCACCGCGAACGCCTTTCTGAGGTGGTAGCCGAAGCAGCCGATCGTGGTGTTGAGCACGTCCACGCACAGGAAGTTGCCCAGGAAGAAGAGCAACAGCACCGGCGTCTTCGGCAGGCTGCGCGCGGTGCGTGCGACGCGCGCCAGCTCGGGCAGCAGCAACCGGGGGGAGAATGGCAGCGGGCTTTCGACGTGGCGGCGCGGCACAAAAAACGCGAACGGCAGGGCGAAGAGGGCGAACGCACCCCCGGCGAACAGGAACGACCACCGCAGGTTCTGGACGGTGAGCGCCGACTTCTCCGCCGCGTCCGCGCCGGGAGGCGGTCGGGCGTTGAATCCCAGCAGCGCGGAGACCCCGATCCAGAGCGAGATTGCCACCACGATGCCCAGGTATCCCACGGCCACGCCCAGGCTGTTGACCCGCCGCTGGCGAGCCGGGGAGGCCACCGTCGGCAGCATCACGTTGTACTGATCCAGCCCCACCTGGTAGGCGAGGTTGGCGAAGCCGAAGAGCGCCATCAGGGGAACGACGGCGTCGATACCGGGCGCGAGCATCGACATGCCCGCGCAGCAGGCGCCGCAGACGACCGTGGCGGCCAGCACGTACTGCTTGGAGCGCCCCGTGCGATCGCTGAGGCTGCCGAGTGGCAGCGTCACGAAGGCCGCCGCGATCATCGACGCCGACGTGGTGACGCCGATGAGGGCCACCTTGGGCGCGTCAATCGCGTCCACGTAGACCCCCAGAAACATGGTGACCACGATGGCCGAATAGATCGTGTTCGCGAAGTCGAAGATGATCCACGACCAGGTCGGCAGGAAACGATCTCGCCCGCCGGGGTCCGCGTGTGGAGTCACGGTCTCTTCCAGCGCCATCACCGTCACGTCCCCTGCTTCCGATACGGCGACGGCGGCAGAAACTCCAGCGCCAGCCGCATGCGCAACCTCTCCGGTTTCCCCGGAGCCAGCGTCAGCCGCCAGTGGGGAATGACGGCGGAGGACTGGTACAACCCCTCGAACCCGCCCTCGGACTGGGAGACGGTCTTGATCGGAAAAGTCCAGATCGCGGCTGGCCGTTCGGCCTCGAACTCCAACCGCGCGCCCACTTGGTCCCACTCGTCGCGCAACCCGAAGGAAGTGACCGCGTCCAGGCCCAGCCGGCTGTTCAGGTTGCCGTGATTGTCGCTCCGCGAAGAGAGATAGTAGCGGTCGAAAGCGTCGCCGGCCAGCATCGCGAAGTTCCACTCGCAGCCGAACAGCACGGTGAGCGGCTCGTCGGCGAGGTTCTCCAGCTGGTAGTCGACGTCGAACCCGGAGATGTCGGCCGCCACGCGAATGGTCTTCTCCAGGCGCACGCGGCGCTCGCGAAAAACCCCGGCGCCGCCCTGGCCTTTCAGGCGCAACGTGCCCGTGCGCGCCAGCATCACGCGCCGCTCGGCGTCGTCGCCTTCCACGCGGTGCTCATACGGGGCGGCGGCGAAGTCGCCGAGGTCGGTTTGCCGCTCGCGCTCCACCAACTCCAGCGTCGCGCCCGGCGCGTAGAAGTGGTCCACCAGCGAGAGGCGCTCGTGCCAGTCGTAGATCAACAGTTTGTCGAGGTCCTTTTCCTTGAACAGCACCAGATCGTGAATGGAGGCCGCCTGGTCCGCTCCCGTCTTTGGGGG
>JACQVU010000337.1 GCA_016209585.1 Planctomycetota bacterium | reverse complement strand
TGAGCAGCGGGGTGAACAACACCACCAGCGCCAGCGTGATCAGGACTTGACCGGTCATTGCAGGATGGCGGCGCCGCGCCTCACAGCCGCAGGTCGTCCACGTGCTCGATGTCCACGGTGCGCTTCAACTGCCAGACCACCAGCGCCAGCGCCAGCGCCACCACCGCCTCGGCCGCGGCCAGGACGATGATGAACAGCGTGAAGACCTGCCCCTCCAGCCGCAACGCCGGCGCCACGCCCGGCGGCGGGAACCTGGAGAAGGCGACGAAGTTGAGCGCGGCGCCGTTCAGCACCAGTTCGACGCCCATCAGGAGGCCGAAGAAGTTGCGGCGCGTGATCATGGCGAACATGCCCAGGAGAAACAGCGCGCCGGCGATGAAGAGATAGGCGTACAGTTCCCTCGGCCCGCCGCGCAGCACGGCGCCGAGCTCGCCCCACAACATGGGCAGGCGCACGGTGGCCACGTACACCAGGAAACCCCAAAGGTCCGCGAGCGCCGTCATGCTTCGGCCTTCAGTTCCTTACGCACGATGACCACCGCCGCCACCATCACGCCGAGCAGCACGATGGACAGCAACTCGAAGGGCAACACGTACTTGCCCAGCAGGTTCTCGGCCAGGGCCTTGGTGGTCGGTTCGAAGTGGTCCGGGTCGTCGGCGGGAAGGGCGTCGATGCGCGCCAACTCCGCGTCCAGCGGCTGAGCGCGGGGGCTTGGCTCCGGCGCGGCCGCCCCCGGTTCGGCGGGCGGCGTCATCAACTCCTGCTCAATGAGTTCCCGGTCCAACGCTTCCGGGGCGCGTTCGGCCTCGCCGAGGCGGACCCAGGCCGGCGCATCGTCGGCGCCGACGTTGAGGGCGTAGTCGTCCAGCGCCGGCCAATCCAGGGTCTTGATCGGCGCTTCGTACAGGCCCCCGGAGTTGCCGCGCAGCAGCCGCAACCGATCAGCGGGATTCCCGGCCAAAAGCGTGCGCTTGAGGGCGCGCCGCTGGGCGTCGATCCGGCGCGCGGCGCGGTGGCCTTCCACCCGCCGCGCGCGATCCTGGCTGGCGCGCTCGGCCGCCTTTCCTCGGGCGCGCTCCGCAGCCGCCCGCAGCCACTCGGCGTGGGGCGACGGCAAGACCGCGCCGTCCTCGCCCAACGGCTCCGCTGCGGCCACGGCCGCTATGCGGATGGGCGACCCCTCCTTCTCCGGGGCCTGCCGGTCGCCGAAGTTGGCGTCCCAGAGGAAGATGAAGACGACCGCGAAGAGCGCCAGCAGCGAGATGATGCCCAGGCTGAGGTTCCCGGTGGAGTCAGAGAAGCGCCCCCGCTCGACGGCCGGGGTGAACATCACGGCGAAGACCATGAGCACCGTCACCCCGCCGACGTAGACCAGGAACTGCGCGGCGCCGAGGAAGTCGGCCCCGAGGAAGAAGTACAGCCCGGCCACGCCCGCCAGCGTGAAGACCAGCGCGAAAGCCGCGTGCAGAACGTTGCGCGCGAGCGCCACGAAGAGCGCCGTTGTGAGCGTCAGCAGCGCCAGCGCCCAGAACGCGAGGGTAGCGACCATAAAACCCGAGAAGCCGGTCCCGCAACTCCGGCAAAGGAGGCGGATTGTAGCCACGCCACCACGGAGCCGCAAGAGACCTGTCGCCTCCTCGCCTCCCGGCTCCCCGGCTCACGCCCGGCGGTTCGCGGGACGGGCGCGGACGGTATAATCCGCTTTTCCCCCGTGCGGCCTCGGCGCCGCGAAAGAAGGCCAAGCCCGCCATGCCAGAACCGAAGAAACTCGCCATGCTCACCGGTGGCGGCGATTGCCCCGGCCTGAACGCCGTCATCCGCGCCGCCGTGATGACCGCCCGCAACTACGGCTGGGAAGTCTACGGCGTGCGCAACGGCTTCGCCGGGCTGCTGCGGGTCGACGTGCTGCGCCTCTCGCGTGAGAAGGTCAAGGGCATCCTCCACACCGGAGGCACCATCCTCGGCTCCACCAACAAGGTTGATCCCTTCGCCGTGAAAGCCGGGACCCAGGTGGACGACCAATCCGACCTGGTGATCGAGAATTTCAGGAACGAGGGGTTCGAGGCCCTCATCACCATTGGCGGCGACGGCACCCAGAACATCGCCTACAAGTTCCTCAAGCGCGGCATCCCCGTGGTCGGCGTGCCGAAAACCATCGACAACGACGTCTCCGCCACGGAGGTGACGTTCGGCTTCGACACCGCCGTGGCCACGGCCACCGACGCCCTCGACAAACTGCACCCCACGGCCGAGTCCCACCAGCGGGTCATGGTGGTGGAGGTGATGGGGCGCAACGCCGGCTGGATCGCGCTGCACTCCGGCATCGCCGGCGGGGCCGACGTGATTCTGATCCCGGAAATCCCGTTCGACATCGACAAGGTGTGCGCCAAGGTGCGGGTGCGGTACGAGATGGGCCGCAACTTCGCCATCATCGTCGTCGCCGAGGGCGCTCTTCCCACCGGCGGGGAGTTCAAGGGCCAACTCGAGGATCGCCGGCACGAGGCCACCGAGTCTTCGCTCTGCAACCGGATCGCGCAGTACATCCGGCGCGACACCGGCCACGACGTGCGCGCCATCGTGCTCGGCCACCTCCAGCGCGGCGGCTCCCCCACCACCTACGACCGCCTGCTCGGCTCGCGGTACGGCGCCGCGGCGGTTCGCCTGGTGCGCGACGGCCAGTTCGGCAAGATGGTGGCGCTGCGCGGCGGCGAGATCGTGGCCGTCGACCTGCACGACGCCATCGAACGGATGAAGGCCGTGCCGGTGGTCTCCGACATCGTGCAGACCGCCCGCGACCTGGGCATCGCGTTCGGCGACTGACCCCGCGCCCGTGCCATGCCCCACGCCGAAGCCGCCCCGATCGCGGTCGCCGTCGTCGTCGTGCGCACCGGCGTCGCCAACCTGGCGTCGGTCCTCGCCGGACTCTCCCGCGCCGGCGCACGCCCCCACGTCGCCGATGGCGGCGAAGGCGCCGTGGAGGTTGTCCGCCGCGCGCCCGCCCTGGTCCTGCCCGGCGTGGGCGCGTTCGCCGCGGGCATGGAGGGGCTGCGCGCCGGCGGCCTGCTGGAACCCCTCCGCGAGCGTATCGCCGCCGGCCGGCCGACGCTCTGCGTCTGCCTCGGGATGCAGTTGCTCTTCGACGCCAGCGACGAGTCCCCTGGCGTCGCCGGGCTGAGCGTCGCGCCGGGGCGCGTCACGCGCTTTCCCACTTCGGTCCGCGTGCCGCAACTGGGGTGGAACCGCGTCAGCCCCGACCCCGGCTGCGCGCTGGTGGAGCCGGGCTTCGCCTACTTCGCCAACTCCTACCGCGCGCTCAACGCGCCGCCCGGCTGGCGCGCGGCGTGGGCGGACCATGGCGGCCCGTTCGTGGCGGCCATGCAGCGCGGCGCGGTGCTGGCCTGCCAGTTCCACCCCGAACTTTCCGGCGCCTGGGGAACCGCCTTGATCCGCCGCTGGCTCGCCGGCGCCTGAGGCCCCTTGACACCCTCACACGGGGAGTTAGAATCTCACACTTTCAGTCGGGGGTGCTTTTCGACTCTCTCGGCTTCGAGAAAGATCAGCGGAGAAACGCGATGACTCCCTCCCGCTCCACCAGCCTCGCCGCGCGTCTCGCTTCCCACGCTGCCTGCGCGCTCTCGCTTCTGGTGCATTTTGTGCGGGGGGGGGGGTAAGTAGCGCCCTCCTCACCGCCTGCGCCCTGCTGCTCTCCGCCTGCGGCGGTGGCGGGGGCGGCCACCCTCCTATCATCGCCG
>JACQVU010000339.1 GCA_016209585.1 Planctomycetota bacterium | reverse complement strand
GCCCTGGAGGATGAGCGCCGGCAGCGTGATCTCGCCCACGCGCTCGCGGATGTCGTACTCCGTGGCTAAGTGCTCCATCAGGCGCAGTTTGACGGGGTCGGGCACGAGCGTGGCCACGGCGAACGCCTGGTCGACGATCTCGGCGTGCGCCCGCGCGTACCGCGGCGAGAAGGCCAGGCGAAAAATGGCGCGCAGCATCTTCTCAGGGAGATCGAACTTCCCCTCTTTGAGGTTCTCCCGCCAGAGACGGATCAACTGGCGGCGCTGTTCGTCGTCGCGGGACTTCGCGGCCGTGGCCATCAGGATCAGGCCGCGCGGGTTGAACCCGCGCCAGGCCTGGTCGAGCACGAACGTCATGGCCACCATGCCGCCCATGCTGTGGCCCGCGAGATAGAAGTTCACGATCTCCTTCTTCCGCAGGAACTCCGCCAGGTTCATGGCGAACGCCGGCACGCCGTAGGGCGCGTCCAGCGGCTTCGACGACCCCCCGTGGCCCGGCAAGTCCAGCGCCAGGACCCGGAACCGCGCCGCCAGCGCCTCCCACACCGGGTCCCAGTTCCAGATGCTGGAGGTGAATCCGTGCACCAGCACCAGCGTTTCGCCCTGCCCCGCCTCGCGGTAGTTGATCTCCAGCCCCGAGTCCAGCGTGATTGCCGGCATCGCTTCCCACCGCTCATTTCGCCACGAATCGCGCCGCCCACAACGACGAACGGGCAGCGACCCCAAATCTATCACAACATCAAACCGAAGGGGTGTCAAACCGCGCGAAGACGGGGAATGGAGATCGACGGGCGGCTACCGCTCACCGTCTTCTTCCGGGTCCGCTCCGGCCTCGCCAGCGTCGCCTTCGGCGTGCGCGGAGGCGGAGGGGTGGCCCAGGTGTTCGAACGCGCGGCGCCCGGTCAAGAGGCGCAGGGCGGCCTCCAACTGAAGGTCGGGGTGGCGGGCGAGCAGCGCCTCGTCGGCCCCGCGGCTGGTCCGTTCGCGGCGGCGGGTGGCGTCGGAGGGGATGATCTCCCGCCGCTCCCAGCGGAGGTCGCGGGCGCGGCGCGCCTGGGGCGAGAGTTCCACCACCAGGTCCGGCTCGATGCGGCCGGCGGAGCCGGCGCCGGGATCGTGGTGGATGCGGCGCCCGCTGGGGGTGACGTACCGGGCGGTGGTGAGGCGCAGGGCGGCCGGGCGACCAGCCGGCGGGTCGGGCTGGAGTTCCCAGAAACTCTGCACCGATCCCTTGCCGAAGGTGGGCGACCCGACGATCAGCGCGCGGCGATGGTCCTGGAGGGCGCCAGCGACCACCTCCGACGCGCTGGCGCTGGCGCCGTCGACCAGCACGACCAGCGGGAGGTCGGGAGCGACGGCGTCGGCGGCGCGGGTGCGGTGGATTTCCGTCGCGCCGGGGTCGCGGCCGCGGGTGGTGAGCACCACGGCGCCCTCGTCGCCGATGAACAGGTTGACGACCCGCACGGCCGTGGCGAGCAGGCCGCCGGGATTGCCCCGCAGGTCTATGACCAGGCCGCGCAGGCCGCGGTGTTGGAGGTCTCGGACGCGCTCCGCGAGATCGCCGGCCGTGGCCTCCTGAAAGTCGCTTACCCGCGCCCAGGCGACGCCGGGCGGATCGTCGAGCATGGCGGCGCGGACGGAGGGCAGTTTCACCTCGCCGCGGGTCACCACCAGGCTCACCGGCTCGTAGGTGTCACGCGCTTCCGTGTACCGCAGGAGTCCCAGGCGCACCGGCGTGCCCGTCCGGCCGCGGAGGCGGAAGGTGGCCTCCTCGACCGCGAGCCCCTTGGCGGGTTGGCCGTCGACCTCGGCGATGAGGTCGCCGGACTGGACGCCGGCGCGGTGGGCGGGCGCGCCCTCGATGGGGGTGACCACCTCGACGTACTCCGAGCCTTCGCGGCGGGCGATGGTGATGCCCAGGCCGCCGGCGATGTGGCCGGTGATGTCGATGCCCAGGCGCTCGTACTCCCGGCCGGTGAGGTAGTCGGAGTAGCGGTCGCGCTTACGGGCCATGCCCTTGAGGGCGTCGCTGAGCAGGCGTTCGCGGTCCACGGGGTCGACGTGGTGCCGGGCGATGAGGGCCTGCACGCGCTGGAAAGTGCGGGCGTCGTTGTCGCCCCCCATGGGCCATGCGGCCGCCACGGCGTTGAGCAACACGCGGTCGGGGTCGGCCAGCAACAGGCCGCACAGCGCCAGCGCCACGAAGAGCGTGGGCAGCATGCAGAGCGTCACGACCACCTTGCGGGGCATGGTATGGATGGCGCCCCTGCCGGGGCGGCGGGGGATCAGCCGCCGAGGAGAAGGTCTTCGACGTCGTCGAGGAAGTCGGGGAACTCCTCGCGGTTCGCGCGGTAACTCTCCCAGAGATGCGCCAGCGCGTCCTCGATGCTGTCGGTCACGTCGCGCCGGTCCGGCCCGGATTCGACGCGCTCCCAGTGAAGGCGGGGCACGCGCAGGGGGCGTTCTTCCACGCAGCGATCCAGGCGGGCCTCTTCCAGCAGATCGATCATGGAATCGTCGCCGTTCACCACCAGGAGGTTCACGCGTTTCGACAAATGGTCTACCCGGGACCGGGCCACCGCGGCCAGGCTGTTGGCGAAGTCGGGGCCGATACGTTCGCAGCGGGAAAGGTCGACGAGGAAGTCAAGAACCTCGAACTCCTCGCGCCGGGGGGCGCGCTTGGCGAACAGGGCGTCGATCTCGGCCTCCTCCTCGCGGTCGAGCACCTCGGGGTCTTTCTCGCGGGGCATGAGTTCGTTGCACACCGCGCGGAAAGCGCCCTCCTGGTCCAGCGTCCAGCGGCCCACCACCTGGAGAATGGCCGCGCGCTTCGTCACCGCGACATTCAGATAGTCCTGTTCGGCCATGGGTACCGGCAGCCGGCGGCGCGCGCCCGCGCGGCCCTACTTGATCCGCAGACCCGGCCGCGCCTCCTTGTCCACCGTCACCAGCGCCAGGTCTTCGCCGTCGGAGACGGCCAGAAGCATGCCCTGGCTCTCGATGCCGCGGAGCCGGGCCGGTTTCAGGTTGGCCACGACCACGATGGTCCGGCCCACCATGGACTCCGGCGTCCGGTGCTTCCTGATACCCGCCACCAGTTGCCGCGGTTCGCCGCCGAGGTCGATGGTCAGCACCATCAGGCGGTCGGCGCTTTCGTGGGCGCGGGCCGCCACCACCTTGGCCGTCCGGAGATCGACCCGCGCGAACTCCTCGATGGAGATTTCCGCCGGCCGCTGGGCCGGCGCGGCGCCGGGAACCGCCGCCGACGCGACACCTTCTTCCGCCATGATGGGGCCTCCGCCGCTCGCGCCGCGAAGTCTAGCAACTGGCCCGGCGCGCGCCAATGAAAACCCGCGCGCCGGGGGCGGACTTCGCTCCCGCCCGCTCCCGGCCGCCCGGTCAGGCCAAGGGGCTCGCCGCGGGGTGGAAGTCCTGGAGGGCGCGGGGCGTGCACCCGCCGTGCTGCAGGGCCTGGATGCCCTCCAGGGCGGCGCGGGCCGCGGCGATGGTGGAGATCAGCGGCACCTGGCGCAGGATGGTCTCGCGCCGGATCGTCATTTCGTCGCGCCGGCGGGCGAAGCCGGAGGGGGTGTTGATCACCATCGCCACCTCCCCGCCGATCAGCAACTCCAGCAGGTTGGGTTTCCCCTCGGAAATCTTGCGGAGCATGGTGACGGCGATGCCGTTGCGCGTCAGCACGCGGTGGGTGCCGGCGGTGGAGAGCAGTTCGAAGCCCAGGTGGACGAGTTGGCCGGCGATGTCGAGGACCGCGTGCTTGTCGGAGTCCCGCACGCTGATGAAGACCTTGCCGCCGGTGGGGAGGGGGAAGAGCGCGCCCATCTGCGCCTTGGCCAGGGCGGTGCCGAAACCCTGGTCCATGCCCATCACCTCGCCGGTGGAGCGCATTTCCGGGCCGTAGCGGATGTCGGCGCCCTGGAACTTGGCCCAGGGGAAGACGGGCATTTTGACGCACATCAGCGCGGGGCGCGGCTCCTTCGTGAACCCCAGGTCCCGGAGCGTGCGGCCCACCATGACCTTGGTCGCCAGTTTGGCCAGGGGCACGCCCGTGGCCTTGCACACGAACGGCACGGTGCGCGACGCGCGGGGGTTGACCTCCAGGATGTACACCAGGTCGTCCTTCACCGCGAACTGGATGTTCATCAGGCCCCGCACCTCCAGCGCGCGGGCCAGGGCGTGCGTCTGCCGCCGGATTTCGTCGACGATCTTCGGCCGCAGCGAGAAGGCCGGCAGCGTGCAGGTGGAGTCGCCGGAGTGGATGCCGGCCTCCTCAATATGTTCCATGACGCCGCCCACCACCACCGTCTCGCCGTCGGCGATGGCGTCGACGTCCACTTCCACCGCTTCCTCGATGTACTTGTCGATCAGGATGGGATGGTCGGGCGAAGCCCGCGCCGCCTCCGACACGAACGCGCCCAGGCGCTCCTGGTCGTCGCAAATCTCCATCGCCCGCCCGCCCAGCACGTAGGAGGGGCGCACCAGCACCGGGAACCCCAACCGGTCAGCCACCTTCCGGGCCTCCTCCAGCGTGCGCGCCGTGCCGCTCGCCGGCTGGCGGAGGTGGAGGCTCTCGACCAGTTCGGAGAACCGCCCGCGGTCCTCGGCGCGGTCGATGCTGTCGATGGAGGTGCCGACGATCTTGACCCCCGCCTCGAAAAGG
>JACQVU010000363.1 GCA_016209585.1 Planctomycetota bacterium | reverse complement strand
GTTTTAAGCGGCTTTCCGAGTCCGATCTGGTTCGCGCCGCGGCGGCCGCGGCCGCGGAGACGGGGGCGGTGGTCTTCCACATCGCGCGCGCGGGTGGCGGGGGCGGGCCGATCTCCGGCGGCGGACGGACGGGGCGCGGCGCCAGGACGCTCTTCGATCCCTCCGGGTCCGGGGGGGCGGACGGGCAGGTTTCTTTCATCGCGCACAAGGTGAGCGTGAACGTGGCGGGCCTGGTGGCCCGCGGCGCGGAAGCGGGGATGGGCGAGCCGGCGCTGTTCGAGCGGCTCAAGGCGCTGGTGACGTTGGCCGGCGAGGCCCATCACCAGTTCCGGCGGTTTCTCAAGCGGCGGGTAACGGGCGAGAGCGAACGGGCGGAAGCCGCCCGGCGCGCCATCGACGAGGCTGGCGCGCTGGTCGGTCTCGAAGGCCTGGCCGAGGCCGCGCACATGCTCGCCGGCGCGCCGGCCGATCAATCCGACGCGGCGCTCAGGCAGGGATACGCGCTGCTCGCGGAGGTCTATTTTCACCTGTCAGCCGGCGGAGTCGGGGCGGGGCTGGACGACGACTGCCACCCCGAGGCGCTGGCGCGGCTCGCGGCGCTGGACCGCCCGCATTTGAAGGCGGATCTTCTGGGCGCGGTGGACCTGGCCGGCGGGTATTCGCCCGGGGCGCGGCTGCCGGATCGATCCGGCGTTCCCTTCCTCCACCGGGTGCGGCGGGAGTCGCGGTTGCGCTCCTTCTTCGACCAACCGGGCGTCATCCGCGCGCCCTGTCGCCTCGGCGGCTGGCGGGTGGAGGAGGTGCTGTCGATCGTGCAGGAAGCGGCGGAGCGCACGGACGCGCCGGGAGTGGCCTTTCCGGCCTATTTCATGGCCTGCGGGGCGTGCGGTGCGCTGGCGCCGGGGCCGCACGCGCGGTGTCCCCACTGCCGCAACCAGGCGTTGACCGGCTGGGGAAGCGGCTCCGGGCGCTACCGGCGCGAGCGGTTCGTTTCGCCTGACCAGGACGCGAGCGGCCTCTTCGGCCCGGTGAGCGTCGCGGTGCGCCAGGTATGACGGAGCGCGGGCGGCCCGCGGGTGTCATGGCGAACCACGGCGACAACATGGGGCGGCCGGCGGCGGTGACGCTGCTCACGGGGCTGGCCGTGGCGCTCGTGGCCGCGGGCGTCGCCGGATGCCGGTCTGAGACCCCCGAGGCGACGAACGGTTCGGGGCGTCCGGACGGAGCGGGCGGCGTGACGGTGGTGGAACTGACTCCGCTGGAGTCGCTGACGGACCCGGAGGAAGTGCGGATTGAAACGGCGCTTGCGCTGCGGGCGCCGCTGGCGCTTTTCCTTTCCAACAGGATCGCGCCGCCCCGCCCGCGGGTCTCCGGCGTGGGGATCGTGACCGGGTTGGCGGGGCGTGGGGATCGCGGCGAGGTGCACCGGCGCACCGCGGCCCTCTTGCGCGACCAGGTGCAGCGCTGGCGTCTGCGCGGCCACCCGATTGAGGAGCCGCCGGAGGGCGAGCTTGCCGAGGGCAACCTGGCGCTGGCGCGGGTGACCTCGGCGGGGCCGATTTTCGTGCGCGACGGCGCGGGCTACTTCGACGTGCGGGTCTCCACCACTTCCCCCATCCAGGGGCTGCGGGGCGGCTTTCTATTCAACTGTGATTTGTACGACGCCGACATGGGAGGGAGGAAGCCTGTCGCCACGGCGGACGGCAAGATTCTGTCCGACCAGCGGCTGGCCGACGGCGCGGTGGCGGCGGTGGTGCTGGGGGGCGGCCGGTTCGACGCGGAGGCCTGGCGCGCGGGCCGCGGCAACGTGGTGGAGGCGCGCTTCGTCGCCGAGCATCTCCCCCTGAGCGCGGCGGCGGCCGCGGCCATCGAGGAGCGATTCCTCGGGTCGCACGCCACGGTGGAGCGACCGGGCTTGGTGAGCGCCACCGTGCCGCCGAACTACTGGGAGAGACCGAAAGACTTCATCCAGATCCTGGAGGCGCTGGAGATCGACGTCGCCGCGGACCCGCGCCACCCGTTGCTGGTCTACCAACCCGACAAGGCGTTGATCACGGTGCTGCGCACCGACTACTTCGAGTGGAAAGACCCCGTCAACCCCTGGGGAACCGCGCGCGTCTCGCCCCAACTGCTGCTCGCCACCATCATGCTTCCCGGCTTCAATCTCAACGAGGTGGAGGGCGCGCCCGGCGCCGGGGGCCAGCGGATCATCTACCGCGTGGAGAGTTCGGCGGTCAGCGGCTTGGCCCGCGTCATCACGACCCCGGCGTCGGGGGGCGAACCGCGCGCCATCTTCCGCTCGCGGTCGCTGCTCGACGTGATCCGGGCGCTGGACCGCGCCGGCCTGCGCCCCGTCGACCTCCAGTACTTCCTCCACCGCCTGGCCCGCAACCGGCAGGCGCTGGACGTGCAACTGGCTTTCTTCAAGCCCGACCCCGCCGCGACCGGCGGCTGGGCGCCCTATTTCGCGCCCCAGGGGGTGCGCTGGTCGCCCTTCTACCGCGACATCGCCTCCGGCTCCGATCCGGGCGCGGCGCTGCGCCAACTGCTTCCCCCGCCCGAGGAGACGGGCGACTTCCAGGCGCTGGTTGGCAACCCGGCCTTCCAGCGCCTGCGCGACGACATCTCGTTCCGCATCGCCACTCCCGCTCCGCCGGGCGGAGGCGATTCGGCCGGAGCGTCCGATTGAACGACCGGGCGCGGGGCGCCCCCCGATCCCTGACCCCCGGACCCGCGGCTGCTCCGGCCTGACAACCGACCACTGACGACTGACAACTTCTCCCTGATCCCCGACCCCGTTCATGAAACTCAAGCGGCTCACCCTTCACGGCTTCAAGTCGTTCGCCCGCAAGACGGAGATTGACTTCGAGCGCGGCATCACCTTCATCTTCGGCCCCAACGGGTGCGGCAAGTCCAACGTGGTCGACAGCATCCGGTGGGTGTTGGGCGAACAATCGGCGAAGTCGCTGCGCGGCGAGGCCATGCAGGACGTGATCTTCGCCGGCAGCGCGGCCGAGAAAGCCATGGAGTTCGCCCGCGTGGCCCTGGAGTTCGACAACTCCCGCCGCGCCCTGCCCCTTGAGGAGAACAGCGTCACCGTGGAGCGCCGCCTCTTCCGCAGTGGAGAGTCGGAGTACCTGGTCAACAACAAACCCGCCAAACTCCGCGAGGTCCGCGACCTCTTCATGGACACCGGCGTGGGCCGCAACGCCTACGCCATCATCGAACAGGGCAAGGTGGAGGCCCTCCTCTCCGCCAACAGCCGCGACCGCCGCGCCATCTTCGAGGAAGCCGCGGGCATCGGCCGCTTCCGCCTCAAGAAACGGCTGGCGCTGCTGAAACTGGAGCGCGTGGAGCAGAACCTCACCCGCCTCTCCGACGTGCACGGCGAAGTGCAGAAGCGGTTGCGCTCCGTGAAGGCCCAGGCCGGCCGCGCCAAGACCTGGCAGGAGTACGCTACCCGCCTCAAGGAACTGAAGACCGCCGAGGGATTGCAGGAATACGACACGCTGGAGAAGGGCCGCCGCGAGAACGACCGCTTCCGCGCCGACCTGCGCGCCAACGAGAGCCGCCTGAAAGCCGAGATCGCCGGCCACGTCGAACGCCTCGCGCGGCTCGACCGGGAGGTGGCCGAGTCGGAAACCGGCTTCGAGGCCCTCCACCGTGAGATCGTCGCCCTTCAGGCTGAAATGGGCGCCGCGGTCGAGTCCATCGCCGCCGACCAGAACCAGATCCACAACGAAGAAGAGGCGCAGGAGAAGAGCCGCCTCCTCCTCGAAGATCTCGCCGCGCGCCGCGCCCAACACGAGGGCGAACGCCGTGAACTCGACGCCAACGTCAAGAAAGCCGCCAAGGAACTCGCCGGCGCCGAGAAGACCCTGGCCACCGAAGGGGAGAAACTCAAAGACCTCGCCGAGCGCGCCCGCGCTCTCCTCGCCCGCCGCGACGACCTCCGCCGCCAGGCCGCGGCGGCGGCCGCGGCCGAAAGCGCCCTGGTGGAGGAACTGGGCCGCCTCGACGGCGACGCCCGCGCCGCCGCCGACCGCCGCGCCCGTATCGCCCGCCGCACGACCGAGATCGACGAAGAGACCGTGCGCCTCGACGGCGAGCTCGACGGTCTGGGCGGCTCCCAGAAGGAGGCCCAGGCGCTCCTCGGCGACTTCAAGAGCGACTACGACGCCAGGGAACAGCGGCTGGCACACGAGATCGACACCGTCAACCACCTCTCCCGCGAGATCGAGGCCCGCCTCGCCGACCTCACCCGCGCCGAGTCGCGCCACGCGGCGCTCGACGAGTTCGTCCGCCGCCGCGAGGGGCTGCACGCCGGCGCGCGCGCCCTGCTGGCCGCGGCCGCGGACGGGGAGAGGTCGCTGGCCGGCGTCCGGGGCGTGGCCGCGGACTTCTTCACCATCGACCCCGAGGCCGTGGCCGCCGCCGAGCGCCTGGCCGGCGAGACCGCCGGCTACGTCGTGGTGGACACCGTCGCGACGCTGCGGGCGGCGCTGGCGTGGCTCGACGAACACCAGGCCGGGTCGGCCCGCTTTCTGGTTCTGGATCGGATCCCGGCCGCGCCGGCGCCGAAGTCGAAACTCCCGGCCGGCGCGAAGAAACTGGGCCTGGCCACCCTGGCCGCCCGCGTGACCCCGAAAAACGAGGCGGGCGAGGCCGTGGCGCGCCATCTCTTCGGCCGCGCGCTGCTGGCCGCGGATCGCGACGCCGCCCTCGCCGCTCTCGACGGCCTCGACGCCGGGTGGTTCGTTCTGACGCCGGCCGGCGAGATGTTCGGCGCCGACGGCGTTGCGGCGGGAGGCTCAGGCGACGTGCCGCAAGGGGTGCTCACCCAGAAGGCCGAGATGGAGCGCCTGGCCCGCGAGATCGAGGTCCAGCGCGCCGCCCTCGCCACGCTGCGCGAGGAGAAAGAGAAGCGGCTGGCCGTCCTGAAGATCCTCGAAGACGAAGTGAAGTCGCTCCGCGCGAAGATCTACGACGGCAACATCGCGGCTCTCGAAATCCGCAACCGGATGGACGGCGCGGCGCGCCGCCGCGGCTACCTTTCTGAGGAGCGCGCCCAACTGACGGCCGAGGAAAGCGAACTCGCCGCCGCCCTCACGGCGCGCCAGACGCGCGAACAGGAAGCCCGCGCCCAGCGGGAGGAGGCGACCGCGAAAAAGAGCGGCGCGGCCCACGACCTCGACGCGCTGGAGTCTGACATGACGCGCGTCGCGGCGGATCGCGAGGCGCAGGAGAGCGCCGCCTCCGACGCCCGCGTGGCCCACTCGCGCCTCTCGCAGATCGTGGCCACGCTCAGCCGCGACCTCGCGGGGGCGAAGCAGAGCCTGGAGAACGCCGACCACCTCATCGCGGTGACGAAGAACGAGATCGCGGCGTCAAAAAAGAAGGCCGCCGACCTCGCCAGCCGCATCGCCGACCGCAAGGGCTTCGTCCTGACCGGCGGCGGCCGCCGCGCCGCCCTGGACGAGCAGATGGCCGGCGTCACCACCCGCCGCCAGGCGCTGCGCGAACAGCACGAAACGCTCTCCCAGACGCGGGCGGCGCTGGACTCTGAATTCCAACTCTGCCTCGAAAGCGCGGCCAAGATCGACGCCGCCCTCTCCGAAGCCGTCGCCCGGCAGAAGGCCCTCAGCCAGCGGATGTGGGAAGAGTACGAGATCAACCTCGCCGACCTCCACATCGATCGCGGCGGGGCGGGCGAGATCGACCCCGCCGCCACCCGCGCGGAGATCGAGAGCCTGCAGCAGAAAATCCGGCGCCTGGGCGCGGTGAACGTGGAGGCCATCGAGGAACTGCGCGGCCTCGAAGAGCGCGACGCCTTCTTCCAGACCCAGAAAAACGACCTGGTCCGCGCCCGCGACCAACTGCTGCACGTCATCCGCCGCATCGACGAGAAATGCGCCCGCCTCTTCCGCGACACCTTCGACCGCGTGGGCGAGAACTTCAAGGCCACCTTCCGCCGCCTCTTCGGTGGAGGCAAGGCGGAGATCGTGCTGGAAAACGAGGCCGACATCCTCGAATCCGGCATCGACATCATCGCCCGGCCGCCGGGAAAAGACCCGCAGTCGATCTCGCTGCTCTCCGGCGGCGAGAAGTCGCTGACCGCCGTGGCGCTGCTGCTGGCCTTCTTCAAGGCTCGCCCCACCCCCTTCTGCATCCTGGACGAGGTGGACGCCGCGCTCGACGAGAGCAACGTGGGCCGCTACCGCGACCTCGTCCAGGAATTCTCGGCGGATCACCAGTTCCTGGTCATCACCCACTCCAAGGTCACCATGCTCGCCGCCGACGTGATGTACGGCATCACGCAGGAGGTCTCCGGCGTCTCCAAGAAGGTCGCCGTCCGCTTCGAGGACGTGCGCCGGGAAGAACCGGCTGCCGTCGGCTCCTGACCCCCTGCCCGCCGACTCCCGATCCCCGATCCCCGCGGCAAGTTGTCAGTGGTCAGTGGTCAGTTGTCAGCCAATTCAGTGTTTCGATCCCCGATCCCTGACCCCTGACC
>JACQVU010000365.1 GCA_016209585.1 Planctomycetota bacterium | reverse complement strand
GTACTATCGCCTGGCGGTGATCGAGGTCCAGGTGCCCCCGCTGCGTGAGCGGCGGGAGGACATTGAGACGCTGGTCGCGCAATTCCTCCGGCGGGCGGCGGAGGAAGAGAAGAAGCCGGTTCCGGCGGTGGACCCGGAAGCGATGGAGGCGCTGCGCCGGTTCGATTTCCCCGGAAACGTGCGCGAACTGGAGAACGTCGTCACCCGCGCGGTGATCTTCTGCGACGGCGCCCTTCTTCGGTTGGAGGACCTCCCCCCCGCGATGCGCGCCGGCGAGCCACGGCGGGCGGACACGGCGCCGGCCTCGGGGGACGGTGGCGCGACGCCGACGCCCCAGCGGCTGCTGTCGTTCGCCGACGCGGAGGCTATTCCGCCGCTGGCCGACATCGAACTGGCGGCGATGCGCCGGGCCGTGGAGTTGTGCGGGGGAAACATGGCGCTAGCGGCGCGGCGGCTGCACATCGGCCGCGCCACGCTCTACCGGCGGATTCATCACGTGGAGACGGGGAACGGTTGATCCGCCCCGTGCCTCCCCGGTAGACTGCGCGCCCGGTTTCGACGTGAAGAGCCTAAAATAGGCTCTAAGGGCGCCGGCGCGACGCGAGGGCAACGAACCAGCCTCCTCCCGGGGCGTACTTGGTTGGCATGGAGCCGCTGGAAATACGACCCACTCCCGCCGGCTCCGGCGCCGCAGCCGGCCAACCGACGGGCGCGCCGCAAGGGGCGGGGGCGGCGTCTCCGCCACCTGTTCCGCCCGGCCCGCCGGCGACCCCGGCGGAGCCGCCACCTGAGTCGCCCGCGATGGAGATGATGGCGCAGACGCCAACGCCTGCCGTGCCGCCGGCATCCGACCCCGCGCCCGAGACGGCGAACGGAGCGCCTGCGATGGCCGCGGGGCTGCCGGCGGCGGCATCGGCGGGGGCAGCGTCCGCGGGGGATTCGCCGTCGGTGGCCGCGCGTGCCGCGGCGCTCACGCGGCGGGCGACGGGCGCGGGGTGGGGCCGGCGAGCCGCGCACCTGGCGCTGGCCCCGGTATTGACGCTGGGGGCCATCGGCGCGGTGGCGGTTTTGCGCGGGGGCGAGGTCGCCGCGGCGCTGGTGGCGGCGGGGGCGGCGTCGCTGACCGGGCCGGGGAAGTTCATGGTCATCGCGCCACTGGAGGCCTTCCACATCACGACGTGGGAAATGGCCGCCGTGATCGCCTGGATGGACAGCGCCACCGCGCTCTGGCTGACCTACAACCTCGACCTTTTGTACGCCCTCCCCCGTTTCGGCCGGAAGATCCGCGAGTTGGTGCTGTTCAGCGAGTACGTGGTGGCGCACAACCGGTGGATGCGGCGGTTCTCGTTCGTCGGCGTGGTGGCGTTCGTGGCCTTCCCCATCTCCGGAACCGGGGCCGTGGGCGGCACGCTGCTGGGGCGGATGTTGGGCATGCGGCCGTGGGTGATCGTGCTGGGAATCGTGATCGGCGCCGTGGTCTCATGCTTCGGCGTGGCGGCGGCTTACGACCAACTGGTCTCGCTGGGCGGGCCGGACATTTCGCGGTCCTGGTGGTTCGTGACCGCCAACGTCGCGGGCATCGCGGTCATCCTTTTCCTTCTGGTGCTCTGGGCGCGGCGCATGCGCCGGACCTACCTCTCGGAAAAGGCCGCCGGCAACCTCGACTTTCTGAAGAACGAATGACCTCCCCCGCCAGCGCCAGCGCGCCGGCCGCGGCGCCAACGCCCCGCCCCGCGCCGCACCGGCTCGCCGCCGCGCTCCTGGCCGGCTGGCTGGCGCCCGGAACCGGCCACCTCCTGCTGGGGAGGCGGGGCAAGGGGCTGCTGTTCGCCGTGCTGTTGAACGGGCTGTACTTCTGCGGGGCGGCCTTCGCCTCTTTCGGCCACATCGACACCCTCAACCGCGAGGTGATGGCCGCGCTGCAAGTGTTCCACGGGTCCGGCTTCATCGCCGGCTGGCTGGCGCGCGACGCCTTCACAGGCGGCGTCAATCACAAACTGTATGAGGCCGGGGTGCTGTACGCCAGCGTGGCTTCGCTCCTGAACTTCCTGGCGCTGATGGACCTGGTCAGCCCGGCGCGTGGCCGTCCCCGGCCACGGACCGAGGCCGCCGCCGCCGAAACGCCCGCCACGCCCGCGGCCGTCGCCGAAACACCCGCGCCTCCCGCCGACAACTGACCGGCCAAGTGTCAGCACCCAGCACCCAGCACCCAGCACCCAACACCCAGCGCCTACTCCCCCCGCTCACGGGGACTTGCCCCATGACACTGGTCCTGCTCTACCTGCCGCTGTGCGCCGTGATCGCGGTGGTCTACCAGGCGACCCACTATGAGCGGATTGAAGACGTTCCCGGCCCCGCGCTGCGCCTGTTCGTGCTCTTCACGTTGGCGCTGCTGCTGATCGCCGGTGTCATCGCCGGCGTTGAAACCGCGTTCAGTTAACGGCGGGCCGGGCGGGCGGCACGCGGCCACGTTCGCCGCGGCGTCGCGTCGTGTCACGTCGCTTCGTGTCGCCGCGCGGGGACGTCAGACGCCCAAGCGCGACTGCGCCTTCTTCATGTTGGCGCGGCGCTGCTTCTTGAGCCGCCGGCGCTTGTCGCACGGCTTCTCGAACGCGGCCGCGCGCTTGGCCTCGCTGAACACGCCCGCGCGGGCGCAATACTTCTTGAACCGGCGCAGCGCCGCCTCAAACGGCTCCGTCTTGCGGACGACGATCTTGACCACGCTCTACCTCCCGGATCCACGCCCCGCGCCGGAACGCCCGTCGCCCCGGCCAATCTCACCTGAAACCCTACCTCACGGCCGCCGGGCGATCAACAACCGCCGGGAATTCCAGTCGACCACGTGGCTGCATGCGCGAGGCGCCCCCGGACCAAGCGCCGGGAGGCTTCACCGGCCCCGCCGCGAATGGGCGTGGGCGCGGCGCGTTCGTGGCCCCTGTTCCTCCCAGTCGAATATGGGTGCCTTCCACCGCCCGACCGTTGCCGACCCCCCCTCACGTCACCGCCACGATGGCGGCGGTGGGGGAGAGCACGATGCGCGCGCGGCTGCCGGCGAGCTCGCCGCCGGGGAAGCGGACGCGCAAACTGCGCGCGCCTTCGATCTCCGCCAGGTTCCAGGCTGACTGGCGAGTGGTGATGGGCGAGCCTTCATCGACGACGATCTGGTAGTTGTTCGCCGGGACGAGCGGCACCCCGGCGGCGGTGAGTGTCTGAATCGTGATCGCGCGGACATGGCTCAGGTCGAGCCAGATATGCGCGCCGTTGGCCGCGTCGATGGGGATGTCGTGGGTGCGGAAGGAGAGCATGGGCGCGTCCAGAAGATCATTTAGTCAAACCACGCAGCAGCGCATCCGAGTAAAAGGATCGCCTGCTCACGGTTGCGGCCAGAACTTCATCGGTCGAGACCCCTTCACATTGATCCCAGGTTTCAGTATCCAGCGCCGCGAGCGACACCCCTGATGGGGGCGCAATCTTCAAACACGACGACCATGTGAGCGCGCGAATTGATTCATTCGGGGCGCCACCTCGAACGATCTCATAAAGAACGGCAAGAACGTCCCGGGGACACCTGGAGTACAATGTCCGGAGGTCTTCCGGAAGCGCGACCTCGCGAAGGCGTATCTTCTTTTCCGGATAAAAGCGTGATCCGACTGTCGTCTTCCCCGCGTAAACCATGATCCGTAGCCGGTATTCCTGCGTGGCGTCCAATAAACCGGACTCATCGACGACGGCGTTAGCGCGAACGGATCCGCAGCGCGAAACCCAAAGGCGGCGCCACGACGCCAGATCGTGGCGAGGCGACTGACCACCGCGTCGCCTCGGGAGATCGAAGGCCGCCGGGGAAAGCGTCGCGATGCGAGAAGCCGTTGGTGAATCGCCCGTAAGTTCAACGTCCCAACACGACGCTTTAATGGCCACTCCTGGCGCTCCGCCAACAATGAGTTCGTAGAGAAGTCCGCTGGTTTCCGCCGGGAATCGTGAAAAAGCATCTCGAACCTCGGTCGGAACCACCACGCGGGAACGATGCTCTCCGGTGACGCCGTCCACGGTCGTTTCCAAGGTCAATGCCCCTTCGTAGGCGCAAAGGCGAATCGACTGCTCAGTCCGTGGGGGCAGGGAGCGCATGGCCAGCACTTCGCGCGCCTTCTTTTCGGATCGATCCTGGGCGGACGCAATGCGGGGAAAAGCACCCGCAATCGCGCAGGCTGAGAGAGACACCGCCAACACGAGGACGTACACATCGCTTCCAATCGACTGCCGCGATGCCCTCATGTGAAAACCTCCTTGGCGGCGCGAGTGTTCCCCAACTCCGCGAAGAACTCCTCTCCCCCCGACGGCGGGGATTGGGCGCGCCTCCGGCGCTCGTACGCTTGGCGGTAGAACTCGTCCCACTGCGTCCGATGAAATCCCGTATGGGAACTGTCGGGATCCTGCGGATCCGTGGGCGCATTCTGGGCCTTCCGGAAGTCATCGAATGACGGAACATTTGCTCCGTTGAGTTCATCCATTCGCCGGGACCACTTGCAGTTGGCGATACCCCACCGCATCACGGCGATGTACTTAGTGTATGTCTTGTATTCGATCTCCTCCATCCGACGCGCGTACTCGTCGCGCGACAAACGGCCTGCGGACGCCTCCGCGTCAACCTGCTGGAAGTCGTCGTTATGGTACGCGTTGATTAATTCGAAAACGATGGACTGCACCAGATCGATTGCGCCAAGCCCGCACCGCAGTTCAATCGACCGACCGTGGAAATCCCAATGTGACTTGAACGGACTCGTATCCGGGATACAGACGAATTCCAACCGACCGCGAAACTTGGCGGCCACGACATCGTGCAGACGTTTTGTTAATGGACATGAGGCCAGCAAGGCTACAGCCCGATCGATGTACTTTTGATAAGCGGCGCAATCACAGCCATCCGCTTGAGCGAACACAGGCCGAAAGAAATCACGCTCGGCACGAATAAGCTCGGGAGCGAAGCCACCAACGCTCACCACGCTCCAGCGTGCTGTCGGGAACTCCTTTTCTGCCCTCCCATTATTCAGGGTTGCCGACGTCCCGATGCGAGTCCTTTCCGTCCAGACCCCATCTTGAGTCGATACGACGGGTGGTGGTGGCAGCCAATCAGGGAACTGCGGATATCGATTCGGCTGAACGTCACCGGAAGCCTCCTCAACGCTCGGAAACGTCGTCTTCGCGGCGATCGTGCCACCGCCGCCGCACGTCGGGCAGGTCTCGGTGGTCGCGCTCACGCTCGCACTCGGCGCTTCACGCTCGGCCCGTCCACCTGGTGGCGTTTCGTCGTCGCCGCGCCCGCCGGGCAGAATATCCTTCCTGGCCGGCGATCGCGTGATGCCGGCCGCGCCGCCGTTGGAATGGGAATGATGCCCGTTCGAATTGCCGCCGCCGTTCACCCAGGCCTGGCTGCTCCGCGGAAACAGCCCATGCCTCGCGAGGATGTTCTCGCGCTCCAGGCGGATGAGTTCCTCGAACGGCCGGCGCTTGGCGGTCATGGCTGTGGCTTGGCGATCTCCCGAACCAGTCACGCTCGCTCGTCCGGGATCACACTTTCCTTTCCACGCACTCCACGATCTCCACCGTCACGCTCGTGATGAGGGCGGTGTCGAGGAACCCGAGATTCATCGTAACGCCCGACGGCCCGACGGACAAGAGGTTGGCCACCAGGCCCAAGGTGAAAGGAAGGTAGTACCCCCCGTTGTCCAGAACCCCGGACCGCAGGTCGGTGTCCCACGCCCAGGCGCTCTGCTGCATCGCGATGAACTGCAACGACCGGCCCGAGAGGTTCGCGAGCATCTCGTTGTTGCGCAGAGCCTGGAAGATCTCCAGCGAGTCAGCCACCGGATCGCCGGCGGCGTTCTGCGGCTGGATCAGGCAGGCGACGAGGGAGTTCGCGCTGTCGAACGAGAGCGAGGCGAACGATGACCCCACCGGCAGCGTTTCCGTGC
>JACQVU010000350.1 GCA_016209585.1 Planctomycetota bacterium | reverse complement strand
CTTCAACCACGGCGGCTTCTACTTCCAGGACGTTGACGGGCAGGAACCGTTCATCGTCTCCGAGTTCATCATCATTTATCCCAAGGACCTCCCGCTGCTCTTCCATGAGCGCAACCTGCCCGTCTCCGCCGTGATCACCGAAGACCCCGCCACCGGCCTCGTCACCCGGCGCTACACCGTGGAGCGGCTGCCGCTGGTGGAGCGCGAACCGATGATGCCCTCGCGCGACGCCATCTTCCCCATGGTGAAAATCGTCACGCCGCGCACCTGGAACCTGGTGGCCGCCGCCGCCAAAGACCGGCACCTGTCGCGCACCGACACCACCTACCTGGTCCGCGAGACCACGGCCAGGGTGCTCGCCGCCCCCGGCGAGGGCGGCGCCCCAGCCCCGCGCGGCACGGCCGGGAAACTCCGCCGCCTCTACGCCTGGGTGAACGCCGAGATCGAGTCTGGCTCGAACGGTCCCACGGCGACGCTCATCGAGAAGCGCGGCGACCGCGAGGACCTCTTCCTGACCATGTGCGAGGCCGCCGGCATCCCGCGCAAACCGGCCTTCTGCCGCGCGCGCGAACAGTTCCACGACGACACCTGGTGGGAGACGCCGAACATGTCCTACTTCAGCGACTACTCCTGCAACCTGTTCGAAACCGAGGAAGGCGACATCTGGCTCACCGTCGGCCCGAAGTTCGCCCCCTTCGGCGTCCTGCCGTATCCCTTGCAAGGGGGAACCGCCCTGGTGCTCGACGACGTCGGCGGGTACGAGTTTCGGCGTCTGCCGGCCCGCCCGGATGAAGAGCACGTTGTCCGCACGGCCACGCTGCTCAAGGTGAAGCCCGACGCCACCGTCTCCGCCCAGTACGAGATCCGGCTGGCTGGTCTTCAGGGCGCCGGCCTGAAAGAGTCGGCCAAGGACTGGGACAACAACCGTAAGAAGAACTTCGGCGAGAACGCCCTGCTGCGCCACTTCGGCGCCCCGCGCGAGGTGGCGCTCGACTTCGGCGACCTCAAGGCCTTCGGCCAGCCCTTCACCTTCTCGGCCGAGTTCACCATGGACCGCTTCGCCCGGAAGAACGGGGCCGAGGTGGCCGTGCGCAACGGCCTGGAGCCGCTCATGCTCACGCAGCGTTTCGTCGACCGGGCGCAGCGGCAGTTCCCGCTCTACGCCCTCTCTCCTCTCCACCGCGAGGACGCCGTGCTGGTGCAGGCGGAGCCGGGAATGACCCCGGCCGCCCCGCCGCCCGACCTGGTGTTGCTCACTGGTTTCGGCCACTATTCCCTCCACTTCTCCAGCGGTGAGGAGGGCGTGCGGATCGTCCGGCGCCTGGCGACCGACGGCATGCGGGTCTCGCCCCGCGAGTACCCCCAACTCATCGAGTTCTGCCGGGCGATCGACCGGGCCGAGGAGTCGCGCGTCACCTTCACCGTGCGGTGAGGCCGGCGCGGTTCGCGGCCTTCTTCTCGTCGGTCGAGCGCTTCATGCGCCCGTTCTCAATTCGGAAAGAAGCGGCCGGTGGCGTACTCGGTGATGTTCGTGAAGACCAGGTTGAGCGCCGCGCCGAGAAACGCGGGGGCGCTTGCAGGAGGATGCCGTCGCCGGTAGGCGGGTCACAGCCCCAGGCGCCGCAGTGCCCCAGGTTGATGAGGGTTCTTTGCCGCTACTCAACCCTCGCTGGCGTGAGGCGCACGATCATCGTGACGGGCGCGTCGGCGTCGCCCGACCTCCACGCCCCGAGCGGGATGAGGGCCGTTCCTCCCGGCGCGATCTCCACCCGGCGCTCCACGGAAAGCAGGCGCTGGACGGGGTGATCGACCACGCCCCTTCCCGTGTCAACGCGTTTGGTGTCGTCGATGGCCGCGATCTGTGCCTGGAGGCCCACCAACACTTTGTGTCCTCGACCGGCGGCGAGATCGAACGAGACCGCGCACCCTTCGGCGGTGTCGGCGACGTCAGGATCGGCGAGCGCCATGTCTCCAGTGACCACGATTGAAACCCCGGTCACCACCGCCTCGCGCCGCAAAAGGCTGATGGAGCCTGTTCCGCCAAGCAGCGCCACGGTTCCGCCCCGGAAGAGCGTCCTGGTCGCGGGATTCGCTTGCTTCTCGACTTCTTCGATGAGCGCATCGCCCGCGAGAGGCGGAAGGTGCTCCACCGTGAACGGCACAGGGCGGTCGGGCAGCGGGCCTTCCACGAGGCGCACGTCGACGGAGAACTGGCGCATCAGCGGCCGCTCGCGATTCGCGAGCCATTGGTGAAGGGCTACAGCGCCGCCGTCGACCTCGGGCGCAAAGGCGAGACGGTTGCCGAAATAACTTGGGAGTAATGGTGAGTCCGGATCCGTGACATAAACGCGAAGCGGAATCTTGAGAACGTCCTTCTCAGGATCGAAACCGTGGTCCGGCATCCACGGTGAGTCGCCGAATTGACGGCGCTCCCAGAGGGGATATCGGTACGTGCTCATATCGGTCGCCAGCGATGGGGCCACGAACCTCACGCGTGAGCGTTCCAGGGGAGAAAGGCGAAACAGGAACCCCTCGCCCGCGGATTTCACCCCCGATTCCACGTCGGACGACGGGACACGCACAATGATCAGTGAAGCAGGCGTTATGTCAACAGAACGGCGCGCGGCGTCTGACATGGTCGAACCCACGCCGAACAATGCCGCGCACCCGTCGGGAAGAACGAACTCGGCACCCGAAAGCGCCGTCAGGAGGTTGGGGAACTCCAACGTCTGACCTTCGTGAACGCGCGTGCGCCATGGATCAATCGAGACTTGATCCTGGGCATACATTTCCACGAGCGACGCGCGTGCAGCGGAGAGACGAGCGACCACGACACCACTCGCCCTTCCCAGCGGTATGTGCCGCACAATCGGGCAGTAACCGATATCTCCCGCCGCAATCTCCACCTGGCTGTCGAGGACGGCCGCGCGAATGTCGAAGTCAAGGAACCGGGACGGTGAGTCATCGAACACGGACAGGAACGCGTGACGCACATTGTGAGCGGAAGCGATGATTTCATCCGCTTTCTCTCTGGTGATTATGCCCGGCAGGCCGACCTTCCGCGCCGCCTCCAGCACACTTCGCGTGCCAGGCAGGAACGACACGCAGACCTCATGCGTTCCGCCCTCGAATGCGGCCAGGGCGTCCCGAAACGAACGCACGGCCTCGTGCGCGGAAGTTGGACCGGCCACCGCCAGAGAGCCTCGTTCATCCACATCTTCGCTGACGGCGCCCCCAAGAAACGCTCGAACCGTGTACGCCACTTCATCCATTGAAAGCGAATCATCGCCCCATTCGTCGGTGTCATACATCGTGCTCCCTTCTCCGGTGACGATTGCGTGGAACCGAGAGATGAAGACTCCGGCGGACGGAACGATTCGCTTCTTCGAACCCACGAAGGAGAAATCGTACACCTCGACTTTCGACGCGGCGTCGCCTTCCTCCTTCCCGGCCGGCGGCTGCTGCGCGCGCGCCGCGCCGGCAAACAGTGCCACCAGCAGCAACGCCACGTGTGCGCGAATGACAAAGGATGTCGCGTTCGGCGGCGAGAGAGTCATGGCCGCACCGGGAACAGGGAGACAATCGCCGTGAGCGGCGCGGGCTTACCGTTCACGTCCCACGTGCCGAACGGCACCGCTGCCGCGCCGCTTTCATCCAGCACGACGCTGCGCTCCGACGAATAGAATCGCTGAACGGGCTTCTCGATGAGCGTGGCGCCCATTTTCGTGGAGTCGATGCGCTTGATCTCGGCGAGTTCGAGCGACATGTCGAGGCGCACCTTGCGCGCGCCGCCCCCGCGAAGCCGAAGCCCCAAAGCGACGCCGTCGCTCGCCTCGCCGATGTTCGGGTCCAGAATGGTCGCTCCTTGCGCCACCTCCAGAAGTTGGCCGGCCACGTAGGCCTCTCGCCGCGCCGTCTCGATCTCGGCCGCGCCGCCCAACCGAACGACCGCCCCGGCCTCCGCGATCAGGCCGGCGCCCCCCTGCTTGCCCTGGCGGAGAAGTTCGACGATTTGCGAGAACCTCTCAGGCGCCAGCGGTTCGGTCATCGACGGCACAGCGTCGCCGGGAAGCGCGCCGGTCACGAGTAGAACGTTCACCGCGCACTGACGCCCCGCCGCTTCTTCCCGCGCGGTCATGTACGCCCGCATGCGCTCCTTCTCCGGGGCGCTGAACTCGCTGTACACGACCCCGTCCGGCGTCACCATGGTCGCGTTCAGGCGCCGGTCATCGGGAGAGTCTCCCGCTCGCGCGAATAGGTTCATTCGCTCGCACTCCACGCCTATCGCCTCTTCATCCAGTCGCGTCCACTCCACGCGGCCCGGATGCTGGATCTGGAGGTTCAGAGGATCCCGCAGCCCTCGAAGCCCCAGCCGAGAACGCCGGAACGACAGCCGTTTCCCCGCCAGCGGCGTCACGCGAAACACCTGTCCGTTTGTTGACGGCACGTCGACACTCAGCGCGGCCGCCCCGCTCGATCGGGCGAGAATCACTATCGTTGAGGGGAACCCGCCCCTCTTTGAACCACCGACCGTGCCGAGCACCGCGGCCTGACCGTCCGGAAGCAGGAACTCAAAGGCCCCGGCGGCTGCCTGGTCGCGTACCAATTCAACGGCCCGTCCGTTCGTCTGAACTTTCCGCCATCCGTCGGGCGCTTCAGCGCGGCGGACAACCAGTTCAACGAGGTTTGCCTTGCCCGTGGGCATTCGTGAGATTCGCATTACACCGAACGGGCCAAGCGGAAAGAGCATCACCACAGGCTCCAGGTCCGCCGCCCCCTGAGCCACCTGCGCGTCGTAGTCCGCGATTGCCGGGCGCCAGGTCACGTTCGCTTCGCCGGACAACAAGCCGTTGTTTGGCGAGAAGAGCACCTGTTTCGCCTCCGCAGCCTGGGCGACCAGTGCTTCGGCTTCCGCGTCGGGCGCCAAGCCGAACCACGGCTTCCCTTTCCGGGCTGAAATCTGCGCCGGCGTGAGTGAGATGAACGACACACGCGCTTCGTGCGAAATCCCCGCCACCTGGTCGAGAGCGGTGCGCAATTCACTGAGGCGGGCGTGAAGAAACGGAGGCCCCGACAGCGTCACGCGGCCGTTCTCCGCGGAGGCGCGAATCGTCCTCTCGGGCCCGGCCCAATGCTCGACGATCGACAAAATCACCTTCGCCGAATCGTCCTTTTCCTCAACCGGGAAGACGGGCGCGCCTTCCTGCTTCCTGCGCGGCACGCGATAGACAAAATCGAACTCCTGATCGAAGTCCCACGCCGGAAACAGGTGCACCGACGACTCCGCGGTCCGCGCGCGGGACAAGACCGTGAAGTCATGGACGCGGAACTCGTCCGGTTCCTTCGCCTCCTCTTCCGCGTACACAGTGACGGCCAGCGCCGGCGCGAGAAGCGCCGCGGCTAACAGGAAGGCACTACGCATGGTGTTGGTCCGCAGCCTAACAGGCGGGGGTGAGATGGAGTCTACCAGACTGGCCAATGAGCGGGCAACGACGAAACGTCGGGACGAAGCGCGGCGATGGCGACACCCGGCGAGAGTGTCGGTCGGGCGCGATATCGCGCGCGGAGTCGCTTCCCGGCGGTCGTCGCGCTTTCGTCCGACAACTCGTTCTACACTCCCCGCGACTCGTCGAGTTCTGGCGGGCGATCGACCGCGCCGAGGAGTCGCGCGTCACCTTCACCGTGCGTTAGGGCCGCCTCAGCCGAGCGCGCCGGCCGCGGACAAGCCCCACATGGCGGCGTGCGCCATCGCGCCAGCCATGAGATCGTCCCAGAGGATGCCGCTGGGGCCGCCGATCCGCTCGCAGGCGCGAACCGGAGGCGGTTTCACGATGTCGAACGCGCGAAAGAGCACGAACGCCGCCACGATGCTGATGGGCGTCACCGGAAGCAGCGGCACGAGCGCCAGCGTGCAGAAGTAACCGGCGAACTCGTCGATCACCACTTCCCGAGGGTCTTTGCGCCCGAAGTAGCCCTCGCCCCAGCGGAACAGCGGCAACCCGGCCGCGCTGGCCGCGACCATCGCCACCGTCAACCACCATGCGGCGAAACCCGGAACGAACGTCAAGCCCCATGTGACCCCCGCCGCCGCCGCGGTGGCGGCGGTTCCCGGCGCCACGGGCAGGCGGCCCAGCCCGACACCGGTGAGCACGGCGAGCGCGAAGAAATTTTTTTTGGCTACATCGCGCCGGGCGGGCGCTGGGGGCGTCGGATTCGCGTTCACGGCGCAGGGTGGGGG